>NYZG01000140.1 GCA_002687025.1 Candidatus Poribacteria bacterium | reverse complement strand
CGCCCCGCGCAGGTCGCCCTCGTCAATGCCGACTGATATCTCCGCCAGTTCCGCCGCGACGCCCATGACTGCTCCCATGCTCATGACCACACCGAGACACCACGCGCCAGCGCGTCCTCGCAGTTCCATGGTCGATCTCTCCATGTTGGTAGGCCGCCATCTGACGTTCAATTCTAATAGCCGCCGCCGTGGCGCCACAACGACGACCCGCGCGGCCGGACCCGAACAGGCGCCGGTCGCGCTGGCGTCTCGCCCGTAGAGACCATCAGCGCGTGACCCGGAATGCATCCGGTCCCCCGGTGTAGGTGAGCAGATGCCCGCCTACACCGTGGATGTTCGCGCAGGAGGATAGATGAGAGACGCGGAACGCGAGCAGGTCGACGCGGCGTTCGAGCGGATACGCGCGGCCTGCACGCGCGGGGCCGCGCCACAGGGCGACGAGTTCCCAGAATGGACGCGCGAGGGCATCGAAGACCTCGGCGAGTTCTTCGACGGCACGGCCCATCTCTGGGATGCGCGTTTCGGGGACGGGTATCAGTTCCTCCACACGGCGACCGCGGATCAGATACCGGTCACCGACGAAGCCATCACTATCCTCGACGTGGGCTGTGGCACGGGGCTGGAACTCCAGTTCATCTTCGAGCGCGCGCCTAACGCGCTGGTAACCTGCCTCGACCAGGCGCCCCGCATGCTCGACGAGGTGCGCCGCAAGTACGCCGATCGACTGAGTCAGATTTCACTTGTTGAAGCATCGTGCATCGAGTGGCCGAAGGGGTTGCCTGCCTTTGACTTCGCCCTGTCCATCCTGTGCCTGCACCATTTCCCGCCCGACACCAAACGCGAGGTCTATTCGAGCATTCGAGGCGCACTGAAGGACACGGGCGCCTACATCGAAGGCGACCAGATGGTGCTGCCCGAGATAGAGGCCGATAGCCTGGCGCTCTTCGAGGCGTGGGTCGCAAAGCTCCCCGGCGGGCGGTTGGGAGCATGGAACTACGACATCCGACTGAGCGTGGCGACCAACCGCGGCCTACTTCTCGACGCCGGTTTCTCCAGTTGCGAGAAGGTCTACGACGACAACGACGACGGGCCGAATCGTCACGCGGTTCTCGTTGCACGGTGAAGGGTGGCCGCAGTCGCGGCGCTGGATTCGCCGTTGTCGTCGTCCACTGCCGAGAGAGGGCGGCCCATAGCGCGTTCGATGTCGCTGCTCATCCGCTATGTCCGGCCGGAGTTGCCGCGGGCCGTTGTCGCCGGGGTCCTGCTGCTTGCCGGCGTGGGGGTGGATCTCGCCGCTCCGCAAATCCTCCGCTACTTCATCGACACGGCGAAGGCGGGAGCCGCGCTCCGCACGCTGACGCTTGCGGCGTGCCTGTACCTTGTCGCCGGACTGGTCGGTGACGCCCTCTCCGTCTTGCACATGTACACCACGCAGAGCCTGGGATGGCTCACGACGAACCGCCTGCGCCTCGACCTGTTATACCACTGCCTTCGCCTGGACATGTCGTTCCACGCCGAGCGCACGCCCGGTGAGATGATGGAGCGAGTCGATGGAGATGCCGGGGCGTTGTCCGGGTTCTTCTCCGACTTCGTCATGTGGGTACTCGGCTCCTCGCTGTACCTGGTCGGCGCGTTGGCGCTGATATACCGCGAGGACTGGCGACTCGCCCTCGCCCTGACGGCAATCGCCGCGTTCTCCCTGCCTGTGCTCCTCGGCCTCGGCCGTTGGACCGTTCCCATTTGGCGAGACGCGCACGAGGCGGAGGCGCAGCTCTTCGGCTCTATCGAGGAGCGCCTCGCCGGCATCACCGATCTGCGCGCGAACGGCGGCCTGGACTACACCATGCTCCGCCTGCACGAGAAGATGCGAGAGGCGTTCGTGCGCATGCGTCGGGGGTCCATCATCGGGCACGTGGCAAACTCGACCACGAACATCCTCCTCACGGTCGGGTACGCCGTGGCGCTGGGCTTCGGGTTGGTTCTGTACCGTCAGGGCGAGTTCACGATCGGCACGGTCTACCTCGTGTTCCATTACGCCAGGTCGCTTTCCCAGCCGCTACAGATGCTCTCCCGTCAGATCCAGGAACTGCAACATGCCGCCGCGGCCACGGGACGCATCGCCGAGTTGCTCGCGACGCGCACCCAACTCGCCACGCGGGGGACGAAGCGCGTGCCGGCCGGCCCGCTGTCGGTGGAGTTCGACGACGTCTCGTTCAGATACACCGACGACGAACCGGTACTCGACGAGGTCTCGCTACGCCTGGAGCCGGGCAGGACCCTCGGCTTGCTAGGCCGTACAGGCAGTGGAAAGACGACGATGATGCGCCTCCTGTTCCGGCTGTACGACCCCACATATGGCGCCGTTCGACTGAACGGCATCGACCTGCGGGAGGTGGATGTCGACACCGTACGCGGCCGCATCGGGCTCGTCACGCAGGACGTGCAACTCTTCAACGCCAGCGTCCGCGACAACGTCACCCTCTTCGACGACGCCATCGTGCCTCAGCGTGTGGAGGACGCCCTCGGCCGCGTCGGTCTCGCCGAGTGGGTCGAATCTCTTCCCCATGGTATAGACACGGCGCTTGACCCGGACAACGTCGGCCTGTCCGCGGGCGAGGCACAGCTTCTCGCGCTCTGCCGTGTGTTCCTCACCGATGCCGGGCTGATGCTCCTGGACGAGCACTCGTCGCGTCTCGATCCGATAACCGAAGCGCGGATCGACGGCCTCGTCGCAGAACTGCTGGCCGACCGCACGGGGATCATCATCGCGCACCGACTGGAAACGGTGTTGCGCCTCGACGACATCGCCATACTCGAAGGTGGACACGTGCGCGAGTTCGGGCCACGAGAGCAACTCATGGCCAACCCCAGCTCCCGCCTTTCGGAACTTCTGCGCGTGGGCATAGAGAGGGAACTCGCGTGACGCACGGCAGCGCTTTATTCCGCCTCGCGATGTATCGCCGCGACCTCTTCTTCATCGACCTGCTGCTCTGGGGTCTGAACGACTTCACGCCGTATGCGTTCGCGATGCTCACGCGCGAGTTCTTCGATTCACTCACCGGCGAGGCTGCGATGGGCGTGGGCCCGTGGACGTGGCTTGCGCTGATGGTCGGGCTACAGATCGGTGATCGCGGGATGATGTTCGGGGCCGCCTTCGTCTCGGGGCGACGCCACCACGAGATGTCGACACTCGCCCGCGCGAACCTCATGCGGTCGCAGTTCCGGTCTCGACGCGCGGGCGACGCGTCCGAGCGATCCGGCGAGACGACGGCGCGCTTCCGCGGCGACATCGACGAACTGGTAAACTACATCGAGAACTGGATCGACGTGTGGGGGAACGAGATCGTCGGTGTCGTCGCGCTCGTGACGCTGCTCCGCATTGATCCGCTCATCACGCTTGTGACCGTGGCGCCGTCGGTGCTGCTGAGCGTGCTGATACGCTTCGTCGCCCCGCGCATCACCAGGTACAGACGTCTGATGCGCGAGCAAGATGAGGAAACCGTTGGGCTCATCGCCGCGGCGTTCCGTTCGGTTCTGGCGCTCAAGGTCGCCGGAGCTGAGGGGAGGATTCGCGACAGGCTGGCCGCCCGTAGCGAAGCGCGCCGGAAAGCCGCCCTGCGTGACGGCCTGTTCAGCCGACTCCTCATGTCCGCGCACCGCAACACGATGCATCTCGCCCAGGCGATCCTGCTGTTCCTCTGCGCCCGAGCGATGCGTGAAGGGTCGTTCTCCGTGGGGGACTTCGCGCTGTTCGTCGCCATTCTCCCCGACGCGACGCATCTCGGCTCACGCGCCGCGCGCATCTTCATGGAACACAAGCGGGCGGGCGTGGCCCTCGATCGGCTGTGTGAGACGATGGAAACGGACACCGCGAAGCCACTGGTGGAGTACCGCCCGACGCATCTGTCCGGGCCACTGCCCGTCGTGCGCACGCCGCGCGTGGAGCCGTCGGATCGGCTCGAGGAGCTCACGGTGAGGGGGCTCACCTACGAGCATGGGTCTTCGGGCGCAGGCATAGACGCGATAGATCTTACGCTACGACGCGGATCGCTCACGGTCATCACCGGGCAGATCGGCTCCGGCAAGACGACCCTGTTGGAGACGATCCTGGGCGCCCGTCCCAAGGCCAGTGGCGAGGTACTGTGGAACGGCAAGCTGGTAGACGACCCCGTGGCATTCTTCCAGCCGCCGCGATGCGGGTACACGCCGCAGGCGCCGCACCTGTTCGGCGAGTCGATCCGGGACAACGTCGTGATGGGCGAGGACATCGGCGACGAGGCGCTCCAGGACTTCTTGCGGCAGGCGGTTGTGGACGAGGACATCGACGCGCTGGATCGCGGTGTCGATACGCTCGTGGGGGCAGGAGGCGTCAAACTGTCCGGTGGGCAGGTCCGGCGCGTGGCCGCCGCGCGGATGTTCGCGCGGCGGGCAGAGCTGCTCGTCATCGACGATGTGTCCTCCGCGTTGGATGTCGAAACCGAGCGCAAACTGTGGGATCGCGTGTTGGCGCGGCCGGCCGCCGGGCGCGAGGCTGGCGACCGGCCGACGTTGCTCATCGTATCGCATCGGCGGCCGGTACTTCGTCGGGCCGACCACGTTGTGGTGCTCAAAGGCGGAGGAGTAGAGGCGCAGGGCGATCTCGGCCACCTGCTGGCGACCTGCGAAGACATGCGACAGCTTTGGCAAGAGGGCGCCGCTACATCGTAGCCGAAGTGGTGGGCCATCCCCTCCGGCACGCACGGGACCGCGGGGACAGGCGGCCCGGCTGCGCGCCAACAAGAGGCGCCCATGACCCGTCCCGCAGGTCAGAGGAGGCGCTTGTGGTAGGGCATGGCGTGCCGATAGAGATCACGGAACCCGAGACTACGGTATAGCTCGGCCGCGCCGGGGAGCCACTCCATCGTGCCGAGAGTCGCCTCCTCGTAACCAAGCGTCCGCATGTGATGGAGCGCCCGGAGCGACAGGGCGCGACCGAGACCCCGCCGCGCGTATCCCGGCATCACGGCAACCCAATGAAGCCGCGCCCGGTCGCGTCCGTCATGGTGGCCGCACGCGGCGGTCGCCGTCCCGACCAGGACGCCGTCGCGAACCGCGAGGAACAAGCTGCCCGGTGTGAAATGAGGCGCTGCCAGGTACTCACGCTCGAATTCGTCACCTGTCCACTCGGGCCCGTGCGGAAACGCGGCATTGAGGATACGGATGCATCCCTCGGCGTCGCCCGGTCGATAGGTTCGGATCGCGAATCCGTCGGGAACACGAATCGGTGGCAAGTCATGGAGGCCCCTCGACATGCGGATGCCGCCGGGCAACGCCGTCCATCCGCGATCGTCTAGAAACCCCACCCCGGCCACATTGCGTTCGTTGAGCATGGAACGCGTTCGGATGCTCTCCCAGCCACGCTGCCGACCAGCCGTCACCAGATGGGCTTCGAGGGCCGTACCAGCACCCAGCCGGCGCCAGGCGGGGTCAACGCCGATGAATTCGAGAACCCCCGTCCCGATCGACAGGGCGTAGAGTGCAATGGGCTCCCCGTCATCGCGGGAAGCAACGACCACGATGTCGGGCGTGCTCTCCAGAACGACATCCGCGTCTGGCTCTACCGCGCCCTCGCAGCATGTCCGAATGAGCGCGTGTATCGGCCCATCGGCGATTGCCCCGCCGCGAAGCACGCGAAGGGGCACATCTGCCACGGGATTCATCAGCGTATCGAGCTCCACATGTCTCGTCTGTACGGCGATGGCCGCCCGCGTCTACTTTGCCACCCCGAGGCGTTCGTCGAGCCAGACGACCATCTCACGGATGTAGTCTACGCCGTGCCCTTCGGCGCGAAGGATGCCGGGGCCGTGCCCTGCGCCGGGGATGCGTATGAGCTTCACCGGCACGTCCGCCGCCTGCAACGCCCGCTCCAGACGCTCCGACTGGTCGAAGGGCATGACATCGTCAGCGTCGCCGTGGAGCAGAAGCGTGGGCGCGCTGTCGGCAGTTACGTGATGGACGGGCGAGGCATCCATCGCTCTGCGATGCGCTTGCGATTCGAGATCATCTCCGTCCAGAAGGTCCGTACCCAGCAGCAGATCAACCGTCGTGGACCGCCGCATGTGCTGGAAGTCCGTCGGCGCGGCCCGCGCAACGACGCACTGCACCCGGGCGCTCTCGCGGTCGATTGCGCTCTCGCTACCGGGATCTCCTTCACCATCGAGGACACCCAGCATCGCGACGAGATGCCCTCCCGACGAGCCACCCACTGCGCCGATGCGCGACGGGTCGATGCCGTATTCATCCGCGTGATGTCGG
>NYZG01000139.1 GCA_002687025.1 Candidatus Poribacteria bacterium | reverse complement strand
TGCCGGGCCTCGTCGACGAGGCGAAGCGCGTACGCCTTCCCGAACAGCTCGCGTCCCGTGCTCTTTGGCGGCGTGCGACGGAAGTAGGGTTCGGCCATCCACCGGGTGAGGAGGCCTTCATCCGGCGTCCCCCGGGCCGCCATTGCCCCATCCACGTCCATCGTGGCGGCGCCTCGCGTCAGTTCGGCGACAGCCACGTCGATCAGCGCGTTGCCCGGCCCGGTGTCGAACGCGACAACGGAGCCCGGGTCGCAACCGGCGGCCAGGAACGTCACATTCGCGATCCCGCCGATGTTCTGCAGCGCGCGACTCGCTGTTGGGTGGGCGAACAGCATCCAATCCACGTAGGGAACCAAGGGCGCTCCCTGGCCGCCCTGCGCCACGTCTGCCGACCTGAAATCAGAGACGACCGGTACTCCCGCGCGCGCCGCAATCACTGCTGGGCTCCCGAGTTGCAGCGTGGCGCCTCGCGGCGACCGTTCGGTCGGGGGTCGGTGCCAGACCGTCTGGCCGTGGGAGCCAACGGCGACGATCCCCGCTGGGGGCGCCCCACCGGCTTCGAGCAGCATCTGAGTCGCCATGCCGAACGCCTCCCCGACCAGCATGTGGAGCTCATTCACCTCGCTCGGGGGCGCTTCGCCGTCGACGGCACGGAGGACTCGGTCTCGGAGCCTGCTGGGGTACGGGAACGTGTGGAACCCCAACTCGCGCGGCGGCGCGCCATCGGTGAGTACCACGGCCGCGGCGTCCACGCCGTCCGCGGAAGTGCCGGACATCAGGCCTATGTACACGCCGGCCTCGCGGCCGGCGGCGTTCGCGAGCGACCTCATCCAGTTAGCCATGCGGGTAGAGCCAATGCTCGCCGGCGCCCTGCGCGAAGGCGCGCTCGCGGCGGGCCCAGTCGGCGTGTATGTCCGCCGGCGCCGCGCCGCCCTCCAATGCCTCCCGCACCGACCGTGTCCCCAACAGCAGGTCGACCATGCGCCGGTCCGCGCGGCCGATGAACTCGAACTCCGCGCAGCAGTCCATCAGCGCCCGCAGGATCTCGACGCCGCATCGCACGGCGGCGAATTCCGCCGCGTCCGTGATGTGCAGCTGCGCCCCCTCGCACGCCTCGCCCGCGTGCTTCGAGAAAGTGGGCGTGAAAGACGTCGGGCGGAACTTCACCCCGGCGAGATTGCGCGCGTTGAGCCGATCCGCGAGCGCGTACGCATCGACCCACGGCGCTCCGAACACCTCGAACGGGAGCGTCGTGCCACGGCCCTCGCTGCAGTTCGTGCCTTCGAGGAGGCATGTGGCTGGGTAGGCGCGCGCGGTGGCGGCGCTCGGCATGTTCGGGGACGGCGCCACCCACGGCAGGCCCGTGTCCTCGAAGGACATGTCCCGGCGCCACCCGTGCATCGGGGCGACTTCGAGAGCGACGTCGAGTCCCTCGACCGCCACCACCCAACGCGCAAACTCACCCACGGTGAGACCGTGACGGATGGGCATCGGCGCGCACGACACGAACGATCGACACTCCTCATCGAACGCTGGGAACCCCTCCGCGCAGAGGCCGCCCAACGGATTCGGCCGGTCGAGGACCAGGACGCCGGCACCCGTCTCTGCCGCGGCGTACAGGACCAGCCGCAGTGTCGAAAGGTAGGTGTAGTACCGCGCGCCCACGGCCTGGATGTCGAACACGAGGACGTCGATGCCGGACAGCTGCTCCTGGGTGGGGCATCGGTTAGCGCCGTACAGCGAGTGGACCGGGACGCCTGTGCGCCGTTCGGTCGCGTCACCGACACGTGCCCCCGCCTGCTCCACGCCCAGGAGGCCATGTTCTGGGGCGAAGAGGGCCGTCAATGTCACGTCTATGGCGTCGCCGAGGAGGGCCACGTTGTCCCGTAGGCGCCGCGTGACGCCCGTATGGTTCGTCACGAGTCCCACGCGACATCCGGCGATCGGCTGGAAGCGCTGGTCGACCAGCACGTCGAGGCCCGTCATCACGTTGTGCACGTTGTATCCCCGTGGCTGCGTCGACGCGCGACCAGCCGCGGAGCCATCGGCCGCGACGGCCATGGGCAGCATAGCTTAGGTGCGCGCATGGGCGCATCGGACGCCGACAGGAGGGCGCCCATCTTCCCAAGTCGCGGCGGCTTCGAGTATAGTGAGGGCGGCGCTCCGGGACACGCTCACCGAGTCACAGACGGCGATAGGGACGCATGGCGTACCGCAACCTACGCGAATTCGTCGACGACCTGGACGCCGCCGGATCGCTGAAGCGTATCGCCGCGCCGGTCTCGCCATATCTCGAAGTCACCGAGATCGCCGATCGCGTGACGAAGGCAGAAGGCCCGGCGCTCCTCTTCGAGAACGTCGAGGGCTCCGACGTGCCGCTCCTCATCAACGTCTACGGCAGCGCGGACCGGATGGCGCGGGCGCTGGGCGTCGAGGACATCGAGGAGATCGCCGTCGAGATCGAGGAGATGATACGGCTCGCGCCGCCACAGACATTCATGGAGAAGATGCGCACGGCGGCGACGCTGGCGAAGGTAGCGCGCTTCCCACCCAAGACCGTGCGTAGCGGCCCGTGCCAGGACGTCATCCTGCGACGCGACGATGTCGACCTGTTCCGCTTCCCCATCATCACTTGCTGGCCCGAGGACGCGGGACCGTACATCACGTTTGGGCAGGTGTTCACGAAGAGCCTGGAATCGGGCGCGCGGAACGTGGGTCTGTATCGCGTCCAGGTGTTCGACAAGGACAGGGCGGCGATGCACTGGCACATGCATCACGACGGCGCCAGGCATTACCGGGAGTATTGCGACGCCGGCGAGCGCATGCCCATCGCCGTGGCCATCGGCGGCGACCCTGTGCTTCCGTACGCCGCCACCGCCCCGCTGCCGCCGTCCATCGACGAGCTCCTGTTCGCGGGTTTTCTCCGCAAGGACCACGTCCCGCTCGTGACGGCCGCGACGCTTACCAAGGACGACGGCTACTCGGTGGACATCGAAGTACCCGCCGAGGCCGACATCGTCATCGAGGGCTATCTGGAGCCGAACGAACTCGTCACGGAAGGGCCGTTCGGGGATCACACGGGTTTCTACTCGCTCGCGGACGAATACCCGGAGTTCCATGTTACGGCCATCACGCATCGCCGAGGCCCGATCTACCACACGATCATCGTCGGCAAGCCGCCGCAGGAGGACTACTACCTCGGCAAGGCGACCGAGCGCATCTTCCTGCCCCTGCTCCGCACGCAGTTGCCCGAAGTCGTCGACATGAATCTGCCGATATTCGGCGTCTTCCACAACTTCGTCTTCGTCTCCATCGACAAGCAGTACCCCTGGCACGCCAAGAAGGTGATGAGCGCGATCTGGGGAACGGGTCAGATGATGTTCTCGAAGATCATCGTCGTCGTGGACGCGCATGTGAACGTGCAGGACACCGACGAGGTGTGGTTCCACGTCGGCAGCAACGTGGACCCCCGGCGAGACATCTCCTTCACCGACGGCCCGGTGGACATTCTCGACCACGCGTCGCCCATGCTCGGAATAGGATCGAAGATGGGAATCGACGCGACGAAGAAGTGGGAGACCGAAGGCTTCGACCGCGAGTGGCCCACCGAAATCGTCATGACCGAGGAGATAAGAGAGCGGGTCGACAAGCGATGGCGGGAGTACGGGCTTGACTGAGTCTCCTCTGCCCGACGAAGACCTCAAGCGCGAGTTCGTCCACTCGATGTTCGCGGGCATCGCGCATCGCTACGACCTCCTGAATTCTCTGCTCAGCGCGCGCTTCGACCGGCGTTGGCGTCGATTCACGGCGAAGGCGTCCGGCCTGCGGGCCGGCATGCGCGCCCTCGACATATGCAGCGGTACGGGCGATCTCGCGTTCGCGCTCTCCGACTATTGCCCGGGCGCTACCGTCATCGCCTCGGACTTCGTGCACGAGATGCTCGCGATCGGGGCGGCCAAGTCGCTCAAGCGCGGCCGGGGCTCTTACGCTCCGGTGCTTGGGGACGCACTCGACCTGCCGTTCGCCGACGCTCAGTTCGATGTCGTGACGGTGGCGTTCGGCATCCGCAACGTCGCGAACCTGAAGGCGGGCATCGCGGAGATGGCGCGCGTGACGCGTCCCGGAGGCCGGGCGGTAATACTGGAATTCACTGAGCCGCGGTCGCCGATCCTGCGACGGGCATACATGCTGTACTTCACACGCGTCCTGCCCAAGCTAGGGAACGCCATCTCTGGATCGGGCCACGGCGCTTATTCGTACCTGCCCGCCTCGGTCCTGCGCTTCCCGGGCCCGGACGAGCTCGCGGACATGATGCGCGCGTGCGGACTCGTGAATGTGCAATACCACCTCAGGACGGGCGGCATCGTCGCCGTGCATATCGGCGAACGGGCCGTTGACGCAGGACGGGCAGCGTGATGGACGAGAAGCGCCTCATAGTCGCGATCACCGGCGCCAGCGGCGCGGTGTACGCCGAACGCGTCCTACAACTGCTGACGGCGACCGACATCGAGGTGCATCTCGTCATATCGAATGCGGCCGCCGTGACGCTCCTCAAGGAGCGCAGTCGCAAGATCGACCTGGACGACTTCGACATCGTCGACCTCATCGGCGCGGAAGCTGACAACGTCGTCTATCATCCCAATTCAGACATCGGGGCGTCCATCGCGAGCGGGTCGTTCCGCACGATGGGCATGATGATCGTGCCGTGCAGCATGGGGACACTCGGGGCGTTGGCGGCGGGACTGTCCTTGAACCTCGTCCACCGGGCCGCCGACGTGTGCCTCAAGGAACGCAGGAAGCTGGTGATCGTCCCGCGCGAGACGCCGCTGGCCACGACGCACCTGGAGAACATGCACAAGCTGTCGACGCTCGGCGCCGTCGTTCTGCCCGCGATGCCCGGGTTCTACCACGACCCGCACTCGATCGACGACCAGGTCGACTTCGTCGTCTCGAAGCTTCTCGACCAGTTCGACCTGGACTTCGGCCTCATGCGCAGGTGGGAGGGTTGATGGCAGGGGTCATCAGGCAGACGCGGATCATCCTCCAGATGATCAAGTTCGAGCACACGGTCTTCGCCCTGCCGTTCGCCGTCATGAGCGCCGTCTTCGCCGCCGGGGGGATGCCCGCCTGGGGCACGCTTGGGTGGATACTCGTGGCGATGGTGGGGGCGCGCAGTTGCGCGATGGCGTTCAACCGCCTGGCCGACGCCGGCTTCGACGCGGACAACCCCCGTACGGCCACGCGCGCGATCCCGGCCGGGCTCATCACGAGCAAGGCAGTGGCGGTGTTCACGCTCATTTCCGCCGGGCTGCTCGTGCTGGCGGCGTGGCGGCTGAATCGGCTGGCGCTCATGCTGTCGCCGGTGGCGTTGGTGACGATCATGGGGTATTCGTACTCGAAGCGCTTTACGTCGTTCGCGCACGTGTGGCTCGGCCTCTCGTTGGCGATCGCGCCGGTCGGCGCCTGGATCGCCGTCCTGGGCCGATTCGATGTCCTGCCTCTGCTGCTTGGGCTCGCGGTGCTTCTGTGGGTCGCGGGGTTCGACATCATCTACGCCTGCCAGGATGTCGACTTCGACACGGGTCGCCGCCTGCATTCGATCCCCGCGCGTCTGGGCATCGGCCGGTCGCTCATCCTGTCGGCCGTGCTGCACGTGCTGATGCTGGGCGTCCTGGTCGCGGTACCGAGCCTCGCGGTCGCTTCGGGTATCACGCTGGGCATCCCCTACCGACTGGCGCTCATCGCGGTCGCGACGCTCCTGACGTACGAGCACGCCATCGTCCGGCCGAGCGACCTGTCGAGGGTGAACGCCGCGTTCTTCACGATGAACGGCGTCATCAGCCTCGTGCTCATGGCCGCGTGCGTCGTCGACGTCCTCTTCTGGTGACACATGTCCCTTAGCGTCTACTACGGCGACATACACAACCACTGCGGGATCAGCTACGGGCACGGCCCGCTCGAGGACGCCCTTGCGAACGCGCAGCAGCAGCTAGACTTCTGCTCCGTCACGGGTCACGCCCACTGGCCGGACATGCCGCACGAACCCGGCCGCCTGGACGGGCTCGCGCTGTACCACCGCGAGGGATTCGCGAAGCTGGCCGACAACTGGCCCGGCGTGCTGGACACGATGGACGAAGCGAACGATCCCGGCCGGTTCGTCACGTTCCCGAGCTTCGAGTGGCACAGCATGCGCTCGGGCGACCATGCGATATACTACCGCGACGGCGCCGGCGAGCTCCTACGCCCCGACTCCATCGGGGATCTGCACGCGCAGCTTGCCGCCCTCGACGCTGAGGGCGTCGCCGCGATGGCGAACCCCCATCACATCGGCTACCACCGGGGCTCACGGGGCATCAATTGGGATCACTACGACCCGCGCTTCTCGCCGGTGGTCGAGATGATGAGCATGCACGGCTGCGCCGAGTCCGACGTCGCCCCG
>NYZG01000138.1 GCA_002687025.1 Candidatus Poribacteria bacterium | reverse complement strand
TTCCACTACGCGACGCCCGACAACGAGTGGGCATCGCTGTTTCACCGCTACCTGCCCAAATGGCTGACAGTGCAAGATCCCGTCGCTCTCGAGGCGCTCTACGGGGGCGAGTCCACGCTTTACGTGAAGGAGAACTGGCGGCCGCTGGTGTCGCCGGTGCTCGGATGGACCGCCTTCGTGGGGCTGATCGGGTGGGTCTTGCTGTGCGCGAACGTCCTCATCCGCAAGCAGTGGACGCAGCGTGAGCGCCTGAGCTACCCCATCATCCAGCTCCCGCTGGCCGTCATCGAGGACGGCGGCCGCACGGACTTCTTCCGCAACCGGCTGCTGTGGATCGGCTTCGGCATCGGAGGCGGCATCGACCTTCTCAACGGCCTGCACTATGTGTGGCCGCACGTGCCGGGTATCCCGGTTACCTACTTGGACCACAACCTGGGCGCGTTCTTCACGACGAAGCCGTGGAACGCGATGGGAAGCATCCCCTTCCCGATCTACCCGTTCGCAATCGCGCTGGGGTTCTTCCTGCCGCTAGACCTCGCGTTCTCGACCTGGTTCTTCTACGTCGTGCGGAAGCTACAGCAGGTGCTTGGCGCGGCGCTGGGCATGCGCAGCCTGCCAGGCTTCCCGTACCTGAATCAGCAGTCGACCGGCGCATGGTTGGGGCTGTTCTTCGTCGTGACGTGGTTAGGCCGCTACCACGTGCGAGACGTCATGCGTCGGGTGATCTTCAGCGCGCGGGACGTTGACGACTCGGAGGAGCCGATGCCGTATCGCGTGGCGGCGATCGGGTTTGCTGCGGGGTCCGTCGTGATCGGCGCCATCTGTCTGCGCATGGGCATGAGTCTGTGGATTCTGCCGCTCTTCTTCGGCATCTGGATGATGCTGTCGGTCGGGATAACGCGAGTGCGCGCCGAACTTGGGCCGCCGACGCACGAGCTCGTCGGCATGAACCCCGGCAACCTCATGGCGGATGTCGTGGGCACGCGGCGTCTGGGCGCGAACAACCTCGCCGTCTTCCCTCTGTTCTGGTGGTTCGCGGGCAGGGGGTATCGAGACCATCTCATGCCGCACCAGCTCGAGACCCTGAAGATGGCGGAGGTGCTGCGCATTCGCACGCGGCGTCTGGCCCTCGCGATGGTCATCGCCGTGGTGATCGGGTCGCTGTCCGCGTTCTGGGCGCTGCTGCATCTGTCGTTCGAGACGGGGTTGCGGAACGTCCCGATCGGTCACGCGTCGGGCGTGTGGCGCGCGCTGGAGTTGCGCCTGTCCGTGCCGCAGGGGCCCGTGAAGGGCGCGGCGCTGTTCATGGTGATCGGCGCAATAGTGACGTTTGGCCTGATGTTCCTGCGCACGCGTTTTCTCTGGTGGCCATTGCATCCGGCGGGATACGCGCTGTCGATGAACTTCGGTATCGACTACATCTGGTCGTGCCTCATCTTCGCCTCCATCGCGAAGCTGCTGGTGCTTCGGTTCGGCGGAATCAAGGCGTATCGCAAGGCGCTGCCACTGGCTTTCGGCGTGATACTCGGGGAGTACGTCGTCGGCGCGGGGTGGAGCCTGCTGGCGACGATCATCAAGCGCCAGATGTACGACTTCTACTTCGCGTAGGCGCGTGGGCATCCATCCGCGAATGTCGTCGGTGCGTCGGCCCGACGGACGCGAGCCGCGTTGAACGGGCGACTCCCACCCGCGCCACGGCAGACTCGGAGGATGATGAATGGGCCGGAACGCACGCACACGGATATCCATCGCCGTCGGCATCGTAAGCTGCGCGCTGCTGATGGGATGCTCCGCAGCCAAGCTCACGGATATGACGTCCTTGTCCTCAGCCCTGGACCTGACGGATGAACAGGCGCGTGTCGTGCGGCCGAATGTCGAGCGCATCGCCGTGGCCGTCGAGGACTACGAGGCCGACCAGGAGGCATACGCCGAGGAGATATCGGGGCGCCGCGCCGCGGGCGGACGTGGCGGCCGAGGGCCTGGCGGGGACAGGGACGCCGGGCGCGCGGCGATGCAGGAGCGGCTGCAACGTCTGACCGCCAAACGGGCGGCGTATCAGGCGGTCATCGACAGAGCGGAGGCCGCGATCGCCGCCGCGCTGGACGAGGATCAGCGTGAGCAGTTCGCAGGCATCGACAGGCCCGAGCTAGCGCTGCCGGACGCTCCCAGCCGTGGAGCCGGCCGAGGCGGCCGGGCCGACGGCGGCAGACGCGGGAGCGGCGGCAAGGCAGGCGGCTTAGGCGATGGCTTCCGTTAGGCGACGTCCGGCGCGGCGGGGTGCCGTGTCACGACCTGCGTCGCCCACATCGCGCCTGCGCGATGGCACGAAGGCGAACCGGCCGCGGCCCGCCGCCGGTGAGTAGGCGCGGCCGCTTGCGCCACCTACTTCGTCCAGCTACCGTTACGTGGAATCGCCCTAAAGCCGCGTGCGGTTCCACGGCGGCGAATCCAGCGAGAGGACGCGGGCGCCATGCGCAGAGCCATACTTTTCACGGGATTGGCGCTTGTCTGCTGCAGCGCGTTCACGTGTCTCCATGCGGCCGATACGATCGAAGCGCTGATGACGCAGCGCGAGCCGACCATCGACGGGTCCGTAGGTGAAGCCGAGTGGATCGCCGCCGTGAAAACGGAGGTGACCCCGCAGACAGGGAGTTGGGACTTCGGCGAGACAGAGGTCAGTTACGTTTTCCACGTAATGTACGACGAGACGTACCTATACGTCGCGGCCAGCCTGGTAGACGACGACATCCAGACCGACAGCGCAGCGGAGGGCGTCGGCGGCGACACCTGGAAGGACGACTCCGTCGAGATCTTCATCGACGGCAATCACAACCATGCCGCC
This sequence comes from Candidatus Poribacteria bacterium, assembly GCA_002687025.1. GTDB lineage: Bacteria > Poribacteria > WGA-4E. The sequence continues at coordinate 4,713 of NYZG01000138.1, read as the reverse complement.
GATGCTTTCGTCGCCGCCGAGAACGAGTCCGGCGGCCAATACGTCATAACGGCAGGCAACGCCATCAACTACGCCAATTCGTTGGTACAGGACTTCGGCCCGGATGCGGGCTCCGACTACTACACCGTGGCCGAGATCAAGGACGACACCCACTGGGAGATGGAGGCGCGGCTGCGGATGCGCCTGTTCGACTCGGCGCAGGAGGGCGATGTCGTCGGGTTCAACATCAGCACCAACGACGATGATGGGGGCGGAGATGAGGAGGCGGCGCTCTTCTGGACCGGCGCGCCACCGGATATCTACAGCAATGAGGCGGCCTGGGGAGACCTCATATTCGGCGAGGCGTACGCCGTGGAGCCCGCGGGCAAGCTAGCCGTCGTGTGGGCCGGTCTCCGCTCAGCGCCATAGCCCACCGCGACGCCCGATGCGCGAGGCCGCGACAGACGCGCGCGACGCTATCACATCGCGCCGTCCATGCAGGCTACCTCAACCCGGCCGTCCGCCTCGCCTACGTGAACAGCGCGCGCAGCCCGATGACGAACAGCGCGCACGACACACAGCCCAGCGACAGGCAGACGATTCCGACTCGGCGCTTCGGCTTGATCTGCCACCACATGTAGATTCCGCCGCAGAGCATGGCGAGCACGCCGATCGCGAGCGCGTCGACGCAGACGCTCCACACCTTCGTCATCCACCAGTCGCGGAACATGTTCTGGCCCCGCGTCGACATGCTCGCCACGGTATGTAGCCTCGCGAACCCCGACCAGAATCCCCACTTGCGCACGCGGACGTTCGCCACGCCTTCGTCGAAGTTCACCTGGACGAATGTGAAGTATTGCGCCCTGACCACGGAGAAGAACAGGTCGTGCGGCGGCTTGGGCCTGGGACGGTTCACGGCGTGGATTTCACCCGAGATGTCGAGTTGCCGCATGACGTCCTGCGCCATGCCGAAGTCGTCGGTCGCTGCGGGTGTCGTGACCGGCTCCTCCGAGCGGACATCCACCGGCTTGGACTTGACGAACGTCCAGTGCGTGTTGTTCAGGATCAACCCCGAAACGGCGAACAGCCACAGGAAGAGCAGGAAGTACAGCCCGAGATAGATGTGGAGCTTTCGGTTCCAGTACGTCAGTCCTCGACGCGCCATGCCGCCTCCTAGAAGAGCAACCCGCAGACCAGGACGACGAACGACACGGCGCCGGCGCCGAGGCAGATCAGACCTACCTTGCGCTCCGCCTTGAGCACGGTCCACAGGTAGACGCCACTCGCCGTGAGGAACAGCACGACGTAGACCGTCGCGTCCGCCATCCAGTGCCAGAGACGCATCCAGAACCAGTTGCCGCTGATGCCCACCAGGTGCTGGCCCGGCGCGAAGTGCAGGTAGACGAGACCGCTCAGGAACCCGGGGCTCTTCGTCGCCACTGTCGCCAGGCTCGTCGTCGTATCCACCGTGACCACCTGACGCTTGCCCGGCACGTTCACCGGAATGACGATCTTCTGCTGGGCGGGCATTCGCCGCACGCCGCCCAGCTCGCCGGTGATACCCAACTGCGCGATGATGTCTCTTCCAAGGCGGATTCTGTCCTCCTCGTCCGGCACGACGACCAGAACCGGGCCCGAGGTTTCCTCGGGCGCGTCGCGGCCGGGGGTGGCGTTGTGGTTGATGAGTATCGTGCTGACCGCGTACACGACGAGGAAGGGACTGAGGAACAGACCCAGCCACAGATGCAGGTCGCGCGTCCATCGGTAGAACGCCTTCATACATGGCTCCGGGCGGGGACGGGCGCGATTCGTGGCGGCCACATCGTCGCGCGCCGGACGACCGGGCGCAAGGCATTCCGCGTCGAGCAGAAAGACGCAGACAGCGCAATCGGGACGCCCCAAGGCCCCGCTGGCGGCCGAAGGCGCGTATGCCTCATCGCTCCGGCGCGCCACCGTACGTGCCGTGCGTGTAGCATTGCACGGCGCGCCCTTTCCAGCGCGCGTCCCGACACTCAACTCCCGAGGTCCAACCATGTCCACGGTTCGCCAGGGCGACACGATCAAGGTCCACTACACAGGTACGCTCGACGACGGCACGCAGTTCGACTCCTCAGCGGGCCGCGAGCCGCTGGAGTTCACCGTCGGCGCCGGCCAGATGATCGCGGGTTTCGACGAGGCCGTGGGCGGCATGCAACTCGGCGCGGTCAAGACGACGAAGATCGCCGCCGCGGAAGCCTACGGGACGCATAGCGCGGAGATGGTCTTCGAAGTGCCGACGTCCCGTATTCCCGACGGCATGGACCCTCGCGTGGGGCAGCAGTTGCGGATGCAGAGCGGGCAGGGGCAACCGATGAATGTCGTCGTCACGGCCGTCGGCGACGACGCCATCACGCTGGACGGCAACCACGAGCTAGCCGGCAAAGACCTGACGTTCGAGATCCAGGTCGTCGAGCTGAACGGCCGCGCCGCGTAGCCGCACAGATGGCATGAACCCTCCCCGTCGCGTCGCGTTATATACGGACGAACAGACGATGCCCGCGGCCCTGTCGGGATCGCCACACGGCTTCGGCGAGACTGCTACCACGCCGGCGCGGGCATCATCACTCCCGTCATCGCGAGGACCCCATGGCAACTCTGTACGGGCTCATTGCAGCCACGATCGTCGTCGCGATCTTCGCCCTGGCGTTGGTCGTCGGTGCGCGACGCGGCGTCGACAACGGCTAGCCGCCCGGCATGTCCGCGCTTCGTGCTTCTGCCCGCCTCCGTGTCAGGCACGGCTGCCCCGCTAGAGCGCCTCGCTCTCGACGGAATCGTCGAGCGTCCTCGACGTTCTCGTCGGACTTGCTTCCCGCGCGCGCCGCGCCCTCCTGCCCCGGACGACTCCATGGCACTGAAGTGCTGTCATAGAGCGGCGTTCGGCGTGCAGAGAGCGCCGGGCCCACGGTTGGCACGCCTCGTGCTGTGTGCGTGACGTCGGTCGTGGCGCCGAATCCCGGCGCCGGGCGCGACACGGACGCAAACAGATGGAGCGCAAGAACATGACTCTTACAATGAGAAACGTAACTCGAACGCTGCTGCTCGCTGGAGCCGGCGTGGCCGCGTCCCTGTATCTGATGGGCGCCTGCCTGGCAAGCATGGGTCTCATCTGATCGCGAACGGCCGTGGCGCCAGCCATGGCAAGGAGGAGGACAGATGCGCAGTGTGAGATGACCCGCGCCGACACCATCGGCCGCGGGTCTTCGCGTGCCCGGGGACGGCCGCGGCGGCCGGCTTACGCGCGGCGTCGACCGTGCTTCACGTCCAACTCACGGAGCGTCACTTGCGCTTCGCCGGGGCTCAGGTCCCCGCGTTCCCGGAGGATGTCCATGTAGTCGCGCGTCTTGCCGTTGAGGAGGCCATAGAACCGGCGCGTCTCGGCGTCAGGATGGTCCCGCCACAGCGCCGGCGGCATCAGCGAGTCCTCGCTGAGATGCGGCCGATGCGTGAAGCCGTAGTAGACTTGCGCCGTCTTCCGCTCCGCCTGGGTAGGCCGCGTGGTCGCGGTGTGCAGGACGGCAACATTGAACAGCAGCCCCGTGCCCGCGGGGCCGTGAATGTCCACGATCCCACCCCGCGTCAACTGCCCGTCGTTGTCGAGTATCTCCTCGTCGACGCTCTCCGGGGAGATGCTGAAGCAGTGCGTGCCGGCGTGCACGTCGGTCAGGTACACCATGAGCTGCATGTAGTCGACGCGCAGGGGATGTTCCGGCCAGTGTCCGCGATCCCGATGCCAGCCGTGGTCGAGCTCGCCGTCATACGGCCCCATGTGGCGCGCGCACAGCTCGGAGAAACAGATGTCGTCTCCCATGATCTCCGCGAGGTACGCCATCGCCTTAGGATGGCGGATGAGCTCGTCGAACTCGGGCGACGTGAACAGCGCGTCGCAGTTGACGGTCTGCCAGTGGCCGAACCTGTACCAGTGATCCTTCGCCGTCTCGGCGCGATCGCGGTCGAACACCTCGACCATGCGGGTCAACTCGTCGCCGTCGACCAACTGTCCCAGGGAGATGTAGCCGTTGGTTCGGAAGAAGTCGCGTTCCTCGGGTGTCACGCTGCCCCCATTTCATGCGATGGCCGGGATGGGACGCAAGACGTGCGATAGCCTAAACCAGCGTGGCATCGCCGCGCCAGCCCTACCTGAGCGCAAACGAAACGTGGTACAGGGTCTCTCTGTCAGGATTGTCGGTCACGGTCGTACCCAGTAGGTGGATGGTGTCGCCGTCCGTCTCGCCGCCGAAGCGCTGGGGTCGCAGCGTGTGGATGACGTAATTCGTCAGCTTGCCGGCCGTTCCGACGAGCCGCCGTTCGTTGCTCAACGCGAAACCGTCGCCGACATCCATGTCCCAGAGATGCATCTCATCGCCTGAGCGGCCGACGAAGGCGAACCCGCCTGCCGTGTCGCGTACGATCCTTCCTCCGCCCACTCCCACCGGAAACGGGAACGACTCGACGGACAGGTCGCGGCCGATACGGGCGATGTAGTTCCCGCCGGGCGTGTCGCCGTAGGCGGCTAGCGAGGTAGCGGCGCGGTGTGAGAAGGTCAGGTAGGTGACATCGCCATCGACGTACATGTCCGCGAGCCCGGTAGACCCATACGGCGGATCGAGCCACGCGCGGGTCACCCACTGGCCCTCTGTCAGGTCGTCACAGCGGGCGAGCCGCACGGTGCGCCACGGCGACGACTCCTGCGCGGTA
>NYZG01000137.1 GCA_002687025.1 Candidatus Poribacteria bacterium | reverse complement strand
AGTATCCAGTGATTATGCGGTTTTCGGCCCTCGTCTCTCGACGTCCGAGCGTGGCAATTGCCGCTTACACCTCGGACCCCACATGAGCCACCTGGATTATCTGATACCGTCTTGCCCTTCCGGTGTCTAGGCGTGTTGCGGGTCGAATGGCTTCCCGGATTTCAGCACTCCGTAGGCGATGTGTAGAAGCTTCCGCATGATTGCCCCGATGATGACCATGGGACACTTCCCACGCTCCTCCAGCCGGTCAGCGAAAGCCCTGGCGATAGGGTTGTGAGTACGAGCCACGATCGCTGGCATGTAGAGCGCGTGTCGAATCCGCGCCTGACCCATCTTCGACATCTGCGTCCGTCCGCGCACCGACGATCCGGAGTGCCGGTGCTTGGGCGTCACGCCTGCGAAGGCCGCTACCTGGCGAGCACTCGCGAATCGCTCGATGTCTGGCAGCTCCGCCAGCAACAGAGTGGCCGTGATCTCTCCGAACGCAGAGACCGTCTCGAGGAGTTCCCGCTGACGCTTGAGTTCGGGATGCCCATCGATGTGCGCTCGGATCTCCTTCCAGAGCAACTCTATCTCCTCGTCGAAGTGGGCGATGGTGCGCTTCAGCGACTGCAGTAGCCACTCGGGAGGTGTGCCTTCGCGTCTGTTGCGGTGTTGATGTCTCGCCTTCCGCACCGCATGGAGATGCCGCGTCAGGTCTCGTAGCTTCCGCCTCTCCGCAGGCAGTGGCTGCCAGGGATACGGCGCGTGGAGCTGACAGAACCGTGCGATGCGAGCAGCGTCCTCACGGTCGGTCTTGTTCCTGGCCAGTTCGCTCTTCGCGAAGCCATGGATGCGTAGCGGATTCACGACGCTGACACGTTGTTGCGCCTGGTGCAGATGGTTGGCCAGCGGCTCCCAGTAGACGCCGGTGGACTCCATGCAGGCGTGGAACTGGTCGACGCCCTGACCGTCCACCCACCGACTGAGCTTCGCGAATCCCTTGGCGTTGTTGTCGAAACCCCGGACGCTTAGCTTCTCTCCTCGCAGCAGCGCTGCGTCGAAGGTCTTCTTCGCGATGTCGATCCCTAGCACCGGTCGCGAGCTGTTCTTGGTCGTGCCTGCCATGACGCGACTCCCGGTCTGTGTTATCTCTGGTCCTGGACCAATCTTGTGGATTCAGGTTCATCCCGCGGAGTGCGCGTTGCAGCCTGCTACGGCACTCCGCGGGCGACCTACGATACCGTCCGGTCTCTATGTTCCAGAGGTGGAGAAGGGATCTCTTCGGATAAACGGGCTCCAAGCCCAAGAAGACTTCTCAGATTCACCCTCTCCTTTTCCCCGCCAAGCGTCCCTGACTAGGGAAACCCATGCAAGATATCGATCTCGTCTAGATACAAGAAGGCGGGCGGGTACGTGACCCTGTACGCCACACACTTGGAGATTGGGGGCTGACACCCTCGTAGGGCGGTACGCCCCAACCGTCAACGGAATGCTAGGGCGCGTTCTCGACGACGTGCGATCTCTGCCAGTGCCCGCCGGTACTCAGAGTCTTGTGCGTCTTGGATCTTCTCTAGCGCTCCAAATGTGATCGTCGGCGCGGCGGCGTAACGCTCATAGGCCAGCAACGGCTCATCGCCTCGGTGACCAGCGCATGGACAAAGATGTCCTCCGCGGTGGACGGATCACGCCAGGCTATAACACCTGCAAGGACACACCGACCGGTGTGCGCCGATAGGCCACCGGTTCTGTCATCCCGCTCCTCCGGAAGCAGCTGCCACCCCGACCAGTGAAACTCATGCACACCCTGTCGTGTGGTCTTCCAGGCGTAGATGTCCTGTGGAATGAGTCTGGTCACGTCTATGCCATATTCAGTGTGATAGGACGAGGATCTCCCTGTCGTCGCGGCGGGTGCAAGATAAGGCGCGACACGCTGCGCCGGGAAGCGGCAGCGTCTTCGCGACTTCCAGGCCGACGTCACTGACGGAGCCACCCACTGCCCCACCGACTACGTGGACCCACTTAGCAGCGCGACCTGACGCCGACCTTAGGAATCGGCCGACATCAGTCCCGTCGCGCGTAACGCGCGGATTGCCGCGTATCGAGAGAGGTGTAGCGCAACGCAGCCTACGCCACGGGTCACGGAACCCACGGAATACGCGCACTCGATGGCAGCGGTCCACGCGCTCAACACCTGGATGCCAGCAACGGCGATTGTGTAGCACAGGATGCGGTCTTCCATTGCGCGATGCGCCGGAAATGCAGACGCCCCTATGGGCCGATATCAGACGCCCTTACACGCTGTCCTCGTTCCAGTATCTCTTCCGCCAGCCACTCGAAGGCGCCCTCCGTCTTATGCCACAGATGACCCGAGGTGACGACATAGTTCGCAGCGTCATCGTCCGGGTCGGCGCCGAGGGTAGCGGGTATTTTCTCGGGGATATCCCACCGCCCGAACAGGTAACCCAGGACGAGTGGATTCTCTTCGATAGCTTCCGCTAGATACGCCTTCGACTCCTGGCATACCCCCGACGCGCGGAACTTCCACAAGGCGCGCGTGTAGAGCCAGTCGGGAGCCGGGTCGTCCTCATACTGTTCCAGCAGCTCGCCGAGTTCCTCGTCCATATCCTCGCTGAGCAGACAGACGGCAAAGAGATACCGCACTCCTTGGTTGTCGTTGGGGTTGAGACACAGCATCTCGCGGAGGTGTTCAATCGCCTCCTGGAGCTCTCCGAGGGCCCAGAGCGACTGCGCCAGTCCGAAACGAGCCCGCATGTAGGGTCGCGTCGGGACGTAGAGCCAGAATGCTCCCTCCTCCTCCTCGAACGTCTCCGCTCCCAACGCCCGCTCTCCCGCCAGCACCCCTTCCTCATAGAGCGCTCTGCCTTCGACCGGGTCATCAGTGGTCTCTTCTGCGAGAAGTACATAGGCATCCGCGCAGTCCGGTGACATGTCCAGAGCCAGGCGAGCCAACTGAACGCGACGCTTCTTCCCGCGGGCGTCCCACGCCTTGTACATCAGCGTCTGTGCCCGCTCGACAGGCGTCTTCTCCATGTCGGACGCGACCATCGGTTCGCCCGAGTCCATCTTCTCCCGCAAGAAGGCGTTCATCTCATCGTGGGATTCAAACAGGCGGTCTCGCTCTCGGTCCTGGATCGCCAAATGCACCTCAAAGGTCGCTTTTTCCATCGCACGACGATCGAAGGGCAACCGGTGGGAGCGGGACGAGGAGTGGGCGTTCTTCAACTTCTGCGGACGTTTGCGCTTCGCCATCGTAGCTGCTTCGCAGCCTCCTCCTACTCGGGTCACGCCGGCGACCAAACCGTCCCGGAGAGCTCCTCACGCTCGTACCGGCAGCTCACGGAGCAAGTCCGCGTGTCTGCAGAGAACGGTTGATCGCCTCGACATCGAACGCTTCCGCGTCGAAGGAGCCACCAATCCATTCGGTAAGATCTTCGTGGTCTTCATGCTTCGGATCTGCGAGCGCGGCGAGGAGATTCTCATAACCCCACGACCCCCCACAGTCCTCCGGAGGACACGCGCGCGCGCCGCCCTCACACCGGGGATAGTGCGAGATGTCATCCCTTGACGATACCGCCTCTACGAGAATCTCATGCTCCCACGAATCGCCGAAATCGTACTCGTAGTGGAACGTGTCTCCTTCCGACGCGATCTCGGCCAGCGTCACCGTTTCAGCATCCTTCAATTCTGATGCGAACACGTCCGACTCGGGCACGCCATACTGGAAGCCGCCGACGCCAAACTGGTACAGGTGATAGTCCTCCCACCCCATCGTGATCTGCAGGATTCGGTGCAGCTGCGCCAGGTTCGTATCACCTGTGATATGGAGGCGACGCCAGATCGGCGGCTCAATATCGCACAGCGTCACCTTGATCTGATAGATCGTCCTATTGACGTTCCCCACGGAGAACTCCTCCTGCTGCGACGGCCCGTGATCCCCGGCATCCGTATGCCGGAACGGGACGGATCGACCCCTGACCGGCGCCGGGCGCGTCCGCGAAGCTCGGGATAAGCGACACGGCCACCTGGACAGCATAGCGCGTATGATGGCGCGTCGAAAGAATGCGGCCGCTCGAGGCGTTCTCTCATACATGAGGCCGACGGCGCGTGCGCACAGGTCGCCGTCGTGCGACCCTGTTAGCAGGAGCAGCACGACGCGGTCGACCGAGGATTCTGACGTGGTTCAATTGCGCTTCGTCGCCGGAACGATCGAAATACGGGGACCTGATCAGGACGGCTCCACTCCGCTTCCCGACGCCTGTCGATGGGACGCGAGAACGGCATGCTTCCGCGCTCCCGCCGTCGCCTATGCCGACATCGTCCTCTCCCTCATCGGCACCAAGATCCCCTACGAAGACGAAGCGAGACGGTACGACGTCCTCGAAGATGGACTTCAGGTGCGACGAGAACCCAGACCGTTCCAGACCGAAGCGCTCGAAGCATGGCGGAAAGCCGGTGGACGCGGACTCGTGGTACTGCCCACCGGAGCCGGGAAGACCGACGTCGCATTGCTGGCCATCGATGCCATGCGACGGGACACGCTCGTCATAGCGCCCACCCTCGACCTGATCGCGCAATGGTACGACCAGCTGAGAACCACCTTCCGGCGCGATGTCGGCGTACTCGGAGGCGGGGAACACATCGTCAAGCCGATCACCGTCGCCACCTACGACTCCGCATTCATCCACATGGAGAGACTGGGAGCCACCTTCGGGATAGTCGTCTTCGACGAGTGTCATCACCTGCCCGGAGACGCCTACTCCCTGGCGGCGCAGTCGTGCCTGGCCCCGTATCGACTCGGGCTGACCGCAACGCCGGAACGCGCCGACGGACGCGCCGAACTCCTGCCGCGGCTGGTCGGACCCATCGTCTACCGGCGTGGCGTCGACGAACTTGCCGGTGACTACCTTGCCGATTACAGCGTTGAGCGGATCCTCGTCGAACTCACCGACCAGGAGCGCGTCGCATACGAGAAGGCGCGTGGCATCTACCGCGACTTCGTGTTCCAGCAGGGAATACGGATGAGTACTCCCGACGGATGGTCGCAATTCGTGATGAGGTCGTCGATAAGCGCTGAGGGACGACGCGCCATGAAGGCGTATCAGGAGCAAAGACAGCTCGCGTTTGCCGCGCCGTCCAAGATGACCTACGTCGAGCACTTGCTACACAGGCATCGCGACGACCGCGTCCTGCTCTTCACGGAGCGCAACGCCGCCGCCTACGAGATGTCCCGACGCTTCCTCGTCCCCGTCATCACGCACCAGACCAAGGTCACCGAGCGCAGCAAGATCCTCGAGCGGTTCGGCTCCGGGATCTACAACGTCCTCGCCACGTCCCGCGTCCTGAACGAAGGCGTCGACATGCCCGAAGCCAACGTCGGCATCGTCATCTCAGGAAGTGGCTCCGTGCGGGAGCACGTGCAGAGATTGGGACGCATCCTCCGCAAACAGGAAGGCAAGAAGGCCGTACTCTACGAACTCGTCGCGCAGGACACCTCGGAGATGTTCACCAGCTCCCGACGAAGGGAACACGTCGCCTACGGCTGACCCACACACATCGCGTCGAAGCGACCGCTCGATCTATCTGCCGTGGAAAACCTCATCAGATCAGAGGCGGGCGCTGATTGGACGTCGGGACTTGCTCCCACCGCCGGAGATGACAAGGGAACTGTATGGAACGCGTCAGACTCGCAGAGGGTGTTCGCACGCGGAGGGAGTCCTTCGGAGGACTGGTCTATGACCCGCGCACGGGCACAACGATCGAGCTGGATCGCGGAGCGCTCAGACTACTCGAGCTGGCAAGAGGTGGCGTCCATCTCGATGTCGCTCACGAACGGATTCGAGAAGAGCGCTTGGAACCGGATCTTCGTCGTGAGGAGATGATAGCCATCGCCGGCGATCTGCGCGGTCTGGGGATGATCAGGTCCTGCTCCGGGGTCCATCAGACCTCAGCGCCTGTATCGGCCGGCCCCTGGCCCTCGATCCCCCATCTCACGGCGCCAGAGGCGGTTCACTGGGCAGTCACATACCGATGTGAAGCCGACTGCTCTTACTGCTACGCCGCGCGTCACAAGGACACCGACGGGGAGTTGACTACATCCCGGGCGTTGGCGGCGATCGACGCGTTTGCCGAATGGGGCGTGTTCCAACTCGCCATTGGGGGTGGAGAACCCCTGGTAAGGAACGACTTGGATGGCCTCATCCGTCATGCCGTCGGCCGCGGCCTTTCCGTGCACGTTACAACAGGTGGCGATCATTTGACTCCATCGCGTATGGCCACCCTTGCCGGGGCGTTGACATGCCTGCAGATAGGCGTCCGCCACCACGACCTACTCCAGGATCCACCCGGAACGCAGGCGCAACGTCTGAGGACGATATGCGACACGGCCAGGGACAACGACCTTGCGGTTGGGGCCAACCTCATCCTCTGTCGCACGACGCTGCGGCGTCCCGAGGACGCGGTGCGCCTTCTGCATGATGCGGGATTCAGAAGGCTCACCCTACTGCGCTACAAGCCACCGACCGCCCTGGATCAATGGAGGAGAGAGGCGCCGGACGCCGAAGAATTGCACGGCGTAGAAGAGCGCATTTCCCGTCTCGCATCGAGCCTTCCGGACCTCAAGATCAGAGTGGACTGCGCGCTGTCGTTCCTCTTTCGCGGGCTGCCAACGGAAGTGACCCGGAGGAACGGACTACGAGGCTGCGTGGCCGGATCCAGGATCGTTGCTCTATCGCCCGATGGCGCGATCTATCCGTGCTCGCAGTTGGTGGACCCACGGTTCCGAGCTGGACATATCCTGTCGGACGACCCACGCGCGATATGGACCGAGTCGGAAGCGCTAACCAGGCTACGTGACTTTCGCCGGCATCGCCACTTCAGGCGCTCAGTCTGCGGGACGTGCCAGGCCGCCAACGTGTGTGGAGGATGTCGAGTCTTCACTCACAACGCGACCGGTCCGGATCCAGGGTGTCCTGATGCGGCAGACAGGAGCCGGACGCTTCCTACGGGAGCCTCGACCGACCCCACACAGACGTTCCAGCGACCAAGAACACGACGAGAGCGGTAGAAGCCGATGAAGATTCTGAGCGTGCGTCACGGATTCCTGGCCGACCACAGCTCGACATCCTATGAGTTCTTGGCCGTGGATAAGCCTCTAGACACAGCGGCCCGCGCCGCCGTGGGACGCCTTTCCTCACGCGTTCTACCGACATCGCGGAGAGCGAGCTTCATCTACCACGTCGAGGGCTACGACATCCCCGGCGGGTGGGGAGCCCTCATGGCAGAACACTATGACGTCATGTACTCGGAGAGCTACGACTGGTGGACCCTGAGTGTGGCGTTCCCAACCACGGATCACGATCTCGTAGAGACGATTCGCGCATACGCCTTCCAGGGCGTAGAGGAGCTTGGCGTCGACGTCGCCTACGAGAACAACCGAGTCATCGTGTCCATCGAATGTCGACTGGACGTGGGTCAGCTGCACCACTCCGGCTACTACGAAGACGAATGGCACGAGGACGAAGAGACAGATCCTGACGCCGATTTTGTGGTCGTGGATGACTCGCTACTCGACCTCCTGATGAGGGTGCGAGAGCAGCTCAGACAGGGCGACTGCCAGACCCTGTACGCCGTATGGGAGACCTACCGCGACGGGGGCGAAGGACCGCCCGCCCCCGGTAAGACGCCGACGGGAGCGACGGTTGCCGCCGAACTCGCGAGTCTCCTCGCGAGCGAATGACCTGTGTGCCATCGGGCGGACAGTCCTCCCTGCGGCTTGTGAACGAGACGATCCCATCACGGTGGCGACAATGCAGCCCACATGGTCGGGTCACATGCGGCCCGAGATGGTCGAGAACATCTGGCGCCGCGTGAAGAACTGGAAGCCGCGGGCGGCCGGCCCGCGGGGCAGATTCTCGCTCACGTGGGGATCTCTGAATTCGGGATATGACGTGGTCTGAGCCGCCTTAGGCGAGTGCCGCGTTGAAGATGTCCCAAAACCCCTTGAGTCGCCGCCCGGGGATTCTCTTGTCATGCGGGTCGGATGTAGCGATATTGAAGGTGTCCCATCCGGTCTTTTGGGACACCGTTGGGCCCCGCATGCCGAGCCCGCGGGGTCTGGAAGTGGTCATATCAGAACCAATTGAACAGAACGGGAATACACGCCGTCGGACGAACTACGCGCCAATCGTCTCCGGGAGCGGCACTGCCCGCCCTGGACGCTTCCAGCAACTGAACACTACGGGAAATCCTTGTCAGCAAGGAAGTCCCGTGAACCCGCATGATGACTGGCCCGACCTCGCGCCAATTGCACATCTCAGCTATTCTGATAGTGCACGTTATGTCGCCCAAAGTGACTGCATGAGCGCGACTATCGGAAAGTGACGGCTACCGCGTGCGCGCGTGCTCCGCTTCGCTTTCTGCCTGCAGAAGTGCCGCGACGGCGCTCTCGATGTGCTTCGTCACGCTCTCGACGGTCTCGCGCTTGTCGGCTAGATACGATGCGTAATGGTCGTTCAGAACCACGGGATCCCCCACGCGAATCTCGGCCGTCCTTGGCACGAGGGTCCCGGGCGAGCCAAACACTTCGGTCTCAAGCACCCACAACATCTCGAACAACGTGGACAGACTGGGGTCCTGATCCACCGTCAGGATATCCACCGCGTCGAAGGCGCAGACACGCTTCACGGCCTCGTAGAACCCGTGCAGCCGCTCGACCCGTCGTTCGTGCGCCGCTCGTGCGTACCGACCGGTCGAGTCGGTCTCGGTATACACCTCCTCGTCCAGGCGGTTGCGCACGGCGCGAGCTCTGTCGAGCAGCGTGTCACCACTCCGCGGATGGAGTTGGAAGAAGCGCTCCATTTCTTCCAGGATGTCGGTTCTGAGGCTCGTCGTTCGTTCGCTAATGGACATCTCTGCTCGGGACGCGCCATAGTGCACGTTTTCGAGCACCTCGAGGAGATGGCGGCAGATAAGACGAATGCGTGTCAGCGGATCCCCGGTGTTCGGCTCTCCGAGTAACGCCCGCTCCAGGCGAGTCAGTCCTGTATGTAGGTTCTCCGTGCGCTCCTCGCTTACGACATAGTGGATGCCGATCGGCACGAGGAGAATCCGCTCCTTGCGGGCTGTGGTGACGATATCCTGCAGCGCCCAGAACGCGAGCTTGAAGATGCCTTCCTGGAACGGCATCACGGTATCCGTTCGATGAGAGATGGCGCCCTCGGGAAAGATCACGACCGGCCTTTTCCCCGAAGCAATGAGATCACACGTCGCCCGGAAGGAAGCACGATCGGCCGCGCCCCGCACCACGGAAAAGCAGCCCATATGCTGCATCGCCAGACTTCTCCATTCTCCGCCGACGTGCTCCGTGAAGTGCTCACGCGCCGCCAGGTAGTAATACGGCTGGCGTGTCCGAGCGGAGAGCGTGAACATGACGTAGACGTCGTCATCGTTACGATGGCTCGGCAGGAGAACGCAGTGATGCTCGTAGGCCTCGCGTAGCCTATCCAGGGATTCCTCGCTGATGACGACCCGCAACCCCTTGCGCCAATACCTCAGCATCCACCTGTTGATCAGCTTGCCCAGTCGGTATCCGGCTGCATGGTGCTTTGGCGGTCTGAAATCGAGCATCAGCGGGTTCCTGCCTCTTCTCATCGCCAGAGTACACGTAGGCGCTGGCTGGGGATAGTCACTCGCCGGGCTAACTCAACATTAGGATGGATTCCCGGACTGACGAAGGGCGCGAAAAGCCGCATATCCAGGGGGACTTTGCTTTGCGGTGGGCTGCCACGAGATCTCACGTCCTACCCTCCTTCCACAGCTTGTCGGATTCCCAGCGCCGGTGGGTAAGCCGCTTGTGACACCCTACGAAACGCCGGTCACTCAGCTCTCCAGCTCGTAATCCTCCCAATACTCGCTGGTGTTGGGCTTGATGATGCGGACCTGCTCCTCGTCCCAGTGCATCACCACGTAATCGCCCACATCCACGTGACCCCACTGGTGGGGCGTCATCTCTTTCGGAAGCACGCGGTGTCCGACGCGAACATCCACCATCCAGTCCACCTGATACTTGGCCACGCGCTTCCATCTTCGGATAACGTGTCCTTCCCACAGCAGCATGTTCGTGGCTCGCACCCGGAACGCGATGACCGTTACGATCACCACGACGCACGCGACTCCAACGGCGACCATGGCGATGGTGGGAATCTCAGGTAGTCTGATATCGCCCATGGTTATCTCCTCCATAGGGCCGTCGCACAGGGATCCGCAGACAGGAAGATACTTGGGAGACGACTCAACAGCCGCGAAGTGGGCGCCATCGCAACCTTGGACGACGACCGTAACGGAAAACTAGCTGATCGCCTGGCGGCTGGTGGTCGCCTTCTTACCCTCGACGACTTTCTGCTCCCGCCGGACCATCGAGGACTGCTGGCCCCCGAGAGCGGCGACGAGTTCGTCATACCGAAGGTAGCGATACGCGCGACCCACTTCGCCGCGGGTGTATCGCTCGAGGACCTCGAAGCCATGATCCTCACGAGCGATATTTCGTCGCAATTGCTCCGTCGTCGTCCCTAGCATTTGGGCGGCTACCCGTAGTGTCACCCACATATGCCCGTCATAGAGCATGGTCCGGATCCCTCCTCAACAGGTGAACAATGGCGGAGGAAAATCGCAGCAACTTCGCTGCAACCGCGCTGCAACGCCAAATGCCACCACCAACGCGCGCCACGCGTGGCATAGGACTCGTACAAGCGAATGCGACGGGCAATGCCGAACGACAACCCAACGTCGGTGGGCGGACGGGTTCGCGGGGAGTCGTGGACCTCGATGGGTGAGTTCCAACACGGCCATATGCGGCTCTGGCCCCGGCGGGGAAGCAGGCGTTCCTGTCTAGGAGCGGAACCTTTCGCCGTCTTATGTCGACCGGCTTGATCCGGTACACGAGCGGCTCGCGGACGCGATAAACAGGGGCTCTTACACCGTACAGGCACGATCGATTCCATCCCACGTCGGACTTCTCAGCCCGAAGCTGCCCGCAGTAGTCGGATAGGGCCGCGCTCAGACAACAGATTCGTCCGGGACGGGAATCTCCGCGTCATCGGCGATCACGTTGAGGAGTCGATGCGCTCCCGCCGCGACACCCTTCATCCAGTCGCTCTTACCGCCCGGTCTATGGGTGAGTTCCGCCGCCAGCCGCGCCTCTCCCAGCGCCTCCAGAGCCAGCGTGCGCATCACTTCGTCGATCACCTGATCCCAGTGCGGGAAATCCAACGAGGCCGGGTCGAACTCTGGATGCTCCGAGACGCGCATCGTAGGCATGGGCATGTCCACCGGCGGCGTTGACCCGGCCAAGGAACGGCTGAACACCGCGAATGGTAGATCACCCCGCCACGTCCAAGCGCGCTTTCACATCACGCAGGATCGCCTGCTTCGCGCTGCCTGCACGTCGATGCCGATCCGCAAGTTCCAAGTCCAACTCCGACAGCGCGTCCAGCATCAGATCCTCCGGCAGCCACCGACACTGCGAGAACCACTCGGCAAGGTCTGCCGGCCGACGCGATTCCACCGGCCTGAACGCCTCCTCGACACGCTGCGCCGTCAGGAGATCATGCAGCATCGGTGGCCTACCCGGAACATCGCGCGCGCCCACTAAAGCCTGTGATAGAACGCGTTGGGAGGGTTCGTAAGCTGTCGATCCGAGATTCCAGGTGAAGCCACGGCAGTTGCCGGACTTATACCCGTTGCACGCCAGGAAGCGCTGCTTGGTCCGCGATCCCGTGTCAGTCTTGAAGCGAATCCGAAGGGCATGCGTATGGCACTTCGGGCATCGGTCGCCTTCGCGAAGCTCCCCTCCCATTTCTGGAACCCGAAGTTGTCCGTCAGGACAATTCTGGAGTTCTTTCTGGAGTTGTATTGGAGGCGTCGCCGATCCGCATTCTGACCGGGTTTCTTCGCCATCAAGTCGGCAAAATGCCGACTTCCCTCCCCTCGAACCGGCAGAATGCCGTTTTCCACACGCCTCCAGGGCGTCGTAGTCGATGCGTATACGCACGGCAATACGACGGTCCTTATCCTCCTCCACGGTGCCGAAGTGCAGCAGACCGCCGTCGCGCAGTTCCGCGAGCGCGCGCTTCACCGTGCGCGCCGATGTCGCCGACTCGTCGGCGAGTTCTGCTTCGTAAAGCTGGATGCTGTCGGGGAACCACAGCTCGTTGGCGATGTCGAGGATCGTGTAGAAGACGATCCGGTGCGCGGGCGTGATCGTTCTCCAGCCGGGATGACGCTTCCATCCTTTGGACAGGTGGAACCAGTTCCGTCGAGGCGTGTCGTGTCGGTCGTCGATCTTCGTCGTCGCAATCTGTGCCGCCATGATCCCTGTTCCTCTTGGCGGCGATCCTCCCCGTGTCGTAGCATGAGGCGTTCTCCAACGGACACGCGAGCGGGTCACCGCTTGATGTTCAAGATGCCCCTGTCTACCGGACGGGGGTTTCTTGTGCTCGTCACGAACGTGCGGTCGTTCCGTTGCTTGCGCAGGATCCCGGCACGGGGCATAATTCCTATGCCGGTACACAAACCACCGGTGTGCCGTGCTTCGTCGTTTGCAGACGACAGAACACAGCTCTTAATGGTCTTCGAAGGCGTCGCCTCTTGATTTAGATGAGGGCGGCGCTTTCTACTTCAGACCGCGTTTACGCGCCACAGCATGCCGTACATCGTCTCGGCGGCCAATGGCAGCGCCAACCGTCACCCGTCTCACCCGGGTGCATGGTCATCCGGGATGCAACGGATCGATCCATATCCGGAGCAAGCCAACTTATCACCGTGAGGGCTTTGCCATGTGCGAATTCCGGACCAGCTTTAAGCTGTGCGAGTCTCGCCGAGACAACGACTCGGAACGCAACAAAAAGCCTCGTTCAATCGTAGTGATGAACGGAGTCTTTCCTTGGTTGTTTGGAAGATGGAGTCGGTTGAATGGCAGACGGGCTGACGATTTCAGCGTTGGCGAAGCGGCTGGGGATCACGTACCAGGCGGTGTATAAACGGGTTCAATCCGGGGATATCAACGGGGAAAAAACCGGGCGATTTTGGTTGATTCCAGGGGAAGAGGTCGCGCGGTTGCTGGCGACTGAGACCGCCGCGAGTAAACCAGATACAACAGAGATTGAAGGGGTTCAACAGCAGGTTCATTTCCTGGAGCGCGAGAACAAAATTCTCGCGGAAGGGGTGACGTTCCTGAAAGAACGCGTTGTGTCGCTGGATATGCAGCTTGAGCGTCAGACGATCCTGCTCGGATCGGCGCAACAGCAGCTGATGCGACCGCTTCCCAAAGGATTGAACTGGATCGACCGGTTGTTTCGCCGGCAACACCAACAGATCGACGTTACCGATGCAGTTCGGTGAGTTCTGAGACGACCCGAACTCCTCGCGCGCCTGACTTGAGGCGGCCTGTGGTACCCGCAGGGCCACCCTACTATCCCGCCATGTCCGAACGCCTCAGGGAACCTCGGATGGCGTCGTTTCCTGACTTCCCGTCCCGTTCACAACTACAACTCGGAGTCGATCAACGCGCTGGCGACGGAGGTACATGGGCTTGTTGCCCTCATGCACATACGCCGGATGTTGGATGTGCCGCCGGCTGAGGAACCGACGAGGCCCGGCGTGCTGAAACGCTGGTTCGGTGGTCGACGCAAGTGGCAGGTCCGTATCGGCCACGCGCAGCTCTGAGTCGCGTATTCGCCGGACTGGCCGCCCAGCGCTCCCGTCACGCCGTTTGGCCGACGTTCGCGTGCTATGCCCTCCTCCGCGCGCTCAGAACGCCGCCACAGACCTCTCAGGCCGCCGTTCTCAGAGCCGGCGCACCCCCAGAATCCCCCCGAACACACCCACTACATGTAGTAGGTTCGTCTTCCAGGCGGTTCGGTGCCTTTTCGCGCCCGTTCGGAAGAGGCCGACCACAAGGTCTGGTATAGGTGGTCGCCGTAAATCCACTCGTAGAGCCGATTCAGGCT
>NYZG01000136.1 GCA_002687025.1 Candidatus Poribacteria bacterium | reverse complement strand
ATGGCGTATCCATCCTTTCAGGATTGGTGGTGTTCAGGTCCACCAAGGATACGCCGCCTGCTTCATCCTCCCCATACACAACTTCCGACCATATCTCTCGGCGCTGCCGCTGATGCGGAAACGGCGCATGTCCTCACGCCGCACGAAGCCGGTCTCCGCCGTGAAGTCCGGGGCGATGTCGAGGTACGACGCGGACAGGCGGAAGTTGTCGTTGCGCCAGTTGTTGGCGGCGTAGAACGCTACGCCACTCTCGTCGGCATCCGGCGTGGCGCTGCCCGCGACGAGCGCGTCGACCCGCCACTGATCGGTGGGGCGAAGCGTCACATCGACGCCGCCGTTGCGGAAGTAGCCGTCGCCGTCTCCCAGAAGCTGCTGGTTGGTCACGATCGCGCCCATCTGGGAGCGGCGCAGTATGTCCCGCTGCACGCGGAACACTGAGTAGTTCTTGCGTGGGGACAGTTCGGTCTCGTCGGTAAGGACGCTCAGCGCGCCGAGGCTGTACGGCCCCATCTTCCCGGTGAGCTTGGTACCGCCCAGCACCGGGACGAGCGTCTCCTCTTCGATCCCGATGCGCCGGCTGTAGAAGAGCGCCATGTCCGGCTCGAAGTCTCCTCCGGCGCCGAAGGAGAACATCCCGCTGCCCTCGAGGAAGAACTCGCGCTTCTCTGGGAAGAACAGGTCGAAGCGCGTCAGGTTGACCTCTTCGCGATCCGATTCGACCTGGGCGAAGTCCGTGTTCAAGGTGACGTCCAGGGTGAGGTTCGTCGTGACGCCGTACTTCACGTCGAGACCGATGTCGCGCTCGAAGGTGTCGCCCCACGTGAGACTGTCCTCGTCGAACTCCTCGGAGCCACCCCCGACGATGTACGGCTTCACGTCGAGGTGCGAGGACGCCCGGATGCCCGTGATCCCGGTGAGAGGGGCCGTGTACGTGGGCCGGAACGTGCCCATGTGGAACTCGCTGCGCGGGACCGGGACCCACTGCGCGGCCCCGTTCACTCGGGAGATGTTGCGGCCGAAGTTGATGCCCCAGGTCATCTCCTCGGCCTCGCGGAAACGGAGCTGACTGAATGGGATGGCGATCTCGACGTTCCACCCCTCGTCGTGGATGTACGCCCCGGTCTCCCAGATGCAATCCCAGTCGCCGTTGAGGTCATCGCCGTCCTTCGCGATGGCCATGTCTTCCTGCGCTCCGAGCGGATTCGTGCGGAAGAAGTAGCCTTCGCGCTTGGCGCCGTACGTGTCGAGGGTGATGTAGACGTTGTCGTTCTGCCAGAGGGCGCCGTCACGTCGCATCTCGTTGGCGACGATGCGATCGGGCTCCGCGTCCCAGCACTCGAAGCCGATGTAGAGCTTCTCGTCGTCGTACATCACGCGGACGCGCGTGGGGTCGGAGATGGGCTCCCCTTCGTTGGGCTCCTGCTGGATGAAGTCCTCGACGCCCGGAGTGGCGGCCCAACTCGCCTCGTCGAAGCGGCCGTCGATCTCGATGGCGTCGCTCGCGCGGTGGGCGCGTATCGTCTTCGTGTTCGCTAACGCGGTCATGCTCAGCAGCAGCATGACCGCGAGACAGCACGGCGGCGAGATGGATCGGGAAGTCACGGGGCACTCCTAACCGGGCGTCGGGACCTGGGAGCCAAGTATAGCGCGTGGAACGCGGGACGCGGCGTCGTATGCGCTCCGTACGTATATGCGCCGTCGTGGATGCAGGTAGGCGGCAATCGGTGGCGCCCCGTGCCGCGCTGCGGCACGGGCGTGCTCCCTTCCTTGGCGCGCGAACACAGGCGAAGATAGATGGGGCGCCAACCATCCCGTCGAGACGCGAACCGGCGAACGCGCCAAGGAGACACCAAATGACAGCTGCGCTGATGCTGACCGCGGCCATCGCCGTAGCCGGGCCGTCCGCCGCCGCTGGCGAGCAGGATCGCTGGGTCTTCCTGTTCGGCTACTCGCTTCTGAACGCGGAGCACGTGCAGGCGATGGAGGGAATCGTCGAGCGCGCGGGAAGCTCGGGCTACACCGGGGCGGTGCTCGGCGGCGTGGATCGCATGTCGCAGCAATCCTCCAAGTATTTCGAGCACCTCGACCGGATAGCGGAGGCGTGTCGCGTCAGCGGGCTGGAGCTGATCCCCACGCTCTTCTCCGTGGGGTACGGCGGATCCGTGCTCTCTCACGACCTCAATCTCGCCGAGGGCCTGCCCGTCATCGACGCGCCGTTCCGCGTGGCCGGCCGCCACGCCAGGCTCGCGTCGGAAGAGCCGGTGACCATCGGCAACGGGGACTTCGAGACGTTCGATGGCGACACATTCCCCGGCTTCGCCTTCCACGACGAGCCCGGGGTCGTCAGCTTCGCGGATGCCGACGTGGCGCACGGTGGGCGTTCGTGCCTGCGCATGGAGGCGTCCGCGACGAACGAGCACGGCCACGCGCGCGTGATGCAGGTCGTGGACGTGAAGCCTCGCCGGTGCTACCGCATCCGCGTGTGGGTCAGGACGGAAGGCCTCGCGCCGACAAGCGCCTTGCGCATGATGGTGCTGGACGAAGGCCGCAACCTCGCGCCGCGCGAGTTCGACGTCGCCGCGACATCCGAGTGGCGAGAGCTCACGATGCTCTTCAACAGCCAGACGTCCACGTCGGTGCGCGTGTACGTCGGCCTCTGGAACGGCGAACGGGGTCGCCTCTGGCTGGACGACTGGAGCATCGAGGAAGTCGGCCTGCTGAACGTCCTCCGCCGCGAGGGAACGCCGGTGACCGTGACGAACGCCGACGGCGGCGTCACGTACGAGGAGGGTAGGGACTACGGCAGGATAGAAGACCCCGAGCTGTCGCCGTGGCGTGCGGTTCGCGATTCCCCTCCGTTGCGTATCCCCGACGGCAGCCGCATATCGGACGGCGACGACCTGCTTGTGAGCTGGTACCACCCGATGGTCGTGAACCGATCGCAGGTGACGATATGCATGGGCGAGGAACGCATCTACGAGATCATGGATCGCGAGGCCAAGCTCCTGGCGGAGCATCTGCCGTCGCGGACGTTCCTCCTTGCCACGGATGAAGTGCGGGCCGGCGGGTCGTGCGAGGCGTGTCGGGGGCGGGACATGGGGGAGCTACTCGGCGAGTGCATCACGCGTCAGACGGAGATCATCCGTCGCTACAACCCCGGCGCGCGAATCGCCATCTGGTCCGACATGCTCGACCCGCATCACAACGCCCATGGCGACTACTACCTGGTCGAAGGCGACTTCACCGACTCGTGGGAGCACGTGCCGTCCGACCTTCTCATTGCGGTCTGGGGCGGCGCCCCGCGCGAGGACAGCCTCCGGTTCTTCGCGGATCGCGGATCGCCAACGCTCATCGCCTGCTACTACGACGCTGACGGCCTCACGCAAGTCCAGCGATGGCTCGACCTCGCGCGCGCGACGCCACATGTATCGGGCTTCATGTACACGACGTGGCAGCGGAAGTACGCGCTGCTGGAGGAGTTCAGCGCGCTCGTAGGCTCTGACTGACGCAAGGGACAGGATGCTGCTATGCACACGGCTGCTCTGATCGCGCTGCTGAGCTGCGCGGCCACCGACGACGGACAACACGTGCGGGAGCTCGGCTCGCGTCGCGAGCTGTTCGTAGACGACTGGCTCATCGACCGGATGGACGGCGTGGCGCTACGCCTCGGGTCCCCTACGCCCCGGGAGGTCGCCATCGTCTTCGACGCTCCCTGGGAGGGCAACGTCAGCGCGTACGTCACGGTGTTCCGGGACGCCGACAGGTTCCGCATGTACTACCGCGGCGCCAACTACGACGTCGCGACCGAGGCGGCGACTCACCCCGAGGTGGTCTGCTACGCCGAGAGCGAGGACGGCATTGTCTGGCGGAAGCCAGAAGTCGGCCTCGTCGAGTTCGAGGGGTCCACGGCGAACAACATCGTGTGGGACGGCATCGGCGCGCACAACTTCGCCCCGTTCCGCGACGCCAACCCCGACGCCGCCCCCGAGGCGATGTATAAGGCGGTCGCCAGTGGCGAAGACGGCCTCTACGCGTTCGGCTCTGCCGATGGACTGCGATGGGAGCTGATGCAGGACGCGCCGGTAATCACGCAGGGCGCCTTCGACTCGCAGAATCTTGCCTTCTGGGACGTCGGACGTGGCCGCTACGTGGACTTCCACCGCGGATTCCGTGACGGCGTGCGAGACATCATGACGACGACCTCGTCGGACTTCTTGCGATGGCAGGAGCCCGTGTGGCTCGACTGGGGCGACACGCCGCCCGAGCATCTGTACACGAACGCTATCGTCGCCTATCCCCGCGCGCCGCATCTGTTCGTCGGCTTTCCGAAGCGTTTCGTTCCGCAGAGGACGGCGGTCGAGCACCCGTATCCCGGCGTGTCGGACGGCGTGTTCATGGCGAGTCGCGACGGCGTTCGGTGGCGTCGCTGGCGCGAAGCCTTCGTGCGTCCGGGCCCGATGCCTGCGCGCTGGCTGAACCGGAACAACATGACGGCGTGGGGCATCCTGACGACGGCGTCCGCCCATCCGAGCCTGCCAGACGAGCTGTCGCTGTACGTCAGCGAGGGGTACTACGCGGGCGCCGAGGGGCGGCTGCGTCGGCACACGCTACGCCAGGATGGGTTCGTCTCCGTCCGCGCGGACGCGCGAGGCGGCGAGTTCGTCACGCGCCCCCTAACGTTCGAGGGCGTGGAACTGCGGCTCAACTACGCGACATCGGCCGCGGGGTCGGTTCGGGTGGAGGTCCAGGATATCGCCGGAGGCGCGATCGCGGGATTCGCGCTAGAGGAGTGTGTCGAGACATTCGGCGACCACCTCGACAGACCCGTCGAGTGGTCAGGCGGCGCGGACATCGGCTCGTTGCAGGGCCGCCCGGTGCGCCTACGGTTCGAGATGGCTGACGCCGATCTCTACGCCATGCGCTTCGCGCGCTGATCGGGGCCGCCCACAGCTAGCCGGACAGCCAGGAGTCCTTCTCCTCGCGCAGTCGGAACTGCTTGCGGAACATCTCGGCGTACATGCCGTCCTCGACTTCGAGGAGCTCGGCGTGCGGGCCCATCTCCTCGATGCGGCCTTCCTTCATCACGACGATCTTATCCGCCTGCATCACGGTGGACAGACGGTGCGCGATCACGAACGTCGTGCGACCCTTCATGAGTCGTTCGAGCGCCTGCTGGATCGCGTGCTCCGACTCCGTGTCCAGGGCTGAGGTCGCTTCGTCCAGGATGAGTAGCCGCGGGTTCCGCAGGATCGTCCGCGCGATCGCGATGCGCTGACGCTGTCCGCCCGATAGCCGGCCGCCGCGCTCACCGACCTCCGTCTCGTAGCCCTCCGAGAGTTCCTCGGTGACGAACGTGTGCGCGTTCGCGTCGATGGCAGCCTGCACGACTTCCTGGTCCGTCGCGGTCGGGCGCCCGTAGCGGATGTTCTCCGCAACGCTGCCGCGGAACAAGATGTTCTCCTGCAAGACCACGCCGATCTGGGCCCGCAGCGACTTGGTCTTCACCCTCCGAATGTCGTGACCGTCGATCGTAATGCGTCCTTCCTCGGGATCGTAGAAGCGCGCCAGCAGGTTGATCACGGTCGTCTTGCCGCATCCGCTCGGGCCGACAAGCGCCACCATGGAGTCGGGTTGCGCTTCGAAGCTGATGCCGCGGAGGACGGGCTTCTCCGGGTCATACGAGAAGTGGACGTCCTCGAACGCCGCGGCGCCCTCGATCGCGGGCATGGCGTACGCGTCGTCGGACTCCTCGACCGTCGGCTCCGAGTCGAGCACGCCGAACACGCGCTCCGCCGACACGAGCGAGCTCTGGATCGTCGTGTTCACGTTTACCAGGTTCATCACCGGGCCATACATGCGCGCCAGGTAAGACTGGAACAGCACCATCGCGCCGAGAGTGAACCCGTCCACTTGCACACCCGCGTCCCTGAGGACGAACCTGCCGCCCCACCACAGAACCAACCCCACGCCGACCTGCTGGATCAGCCCGAGGATGCTCCCCATCGCCGTCGAGAGCGTGTTGGCGCGTATCTGGTAGTGGTACGTCTGGCGCATCGAGCTGAACGCCTTCTTCTCCTCGTACTTCTCCTGACCGAATGCCTTGACCACCTTCGCGCCGGCGACCGCCTCGTACAGCCCGCCGTAGATCTCGCCCCACTTGTGCCGCAGCAGCCGCCACGT
>NYZG01000135.1 GCA_002687025.1 Candidatus Poribacteria bacterium | reverse complement strand
TCGGAACGCCTCGGCGAGTAGCGGCAGCAATGAGAATATCAGGGCTACGTATCCGACGGCTGCAGACCACCCTCGCTCGGCCCATGGGCCCTCGCGGTGACGTGGGGTACGGGGTGTTCCATCACACAGGGTCGGAACATCAGCAGGTCGCCGTGGTAGAGGTGGAGACCGATGTCGCCTTAACGGGCGTCACGGTCATGAGCGTTCGAGGCGAGGAGGGCGTCGAATACCTGACCGGTACCGTGGCGCCAGCCCTCCTTGGCAGGGATCCAACGGCCATCCGGCGACGGCTGTCGACACTCCGGGCGCTCGACCCATATGACCGCGGAGTGGTCAACCACTTGGAGTTCGCCCTGTGGGATCTGCTGGGCAAGGAGCAGAACTTGCCGGTATTCCGGCTTCTCGGCGCGGGCGCGGCGGCGCCCTCGATACAGGTGTATGCCGGTGGTGGGTCGTTGGCTTTCGGTCCGATCGAGGAGGTGATTGCCGAAGCGCGGCGCCTCAAGGACCGTGGTTTCCGGGCGATGAAACTCAAGGTCGGACATGGCCCGGAAGAGGACCTGCATCTGGTCGCTCACGCGCGCGAGGCCATTGGCGATGAACTACTGCTGGCCGTCGACGCAAATCGTGCGTACAACCTGACGGACGCTGTGGTTCTGGCCGAGGGCATGACGCAATTCGGTGTCG
Source organism: Candidatus Poribacteria bacterium (assembly GCA_002687025.1). Taxonomy (GTDB): domain Bacteria; phylum Poribacteria; class WGA-4E. Next base: position 14,069 of record NYZG01000135.1, on the reverse strand, counting down.
CCTGGTTCGAGGAGCCGCTGCTCTACGCCAAGCAGGCGGATGACTCCTCGCTCTGGTCGTGCACCCGAGTCGACAGTCGAGGGCTCGACGACTATCGGAGTCTGCGAGCCGCGACTCGGACGCCCATCGCGGGCGCCGAAGGTTTCACGGACTACGGCCTGACCAGCCGTCTGTTGACATCGGGGTGCCTCGACGTGCTCCAATCCGACGCCGGCGCCCTCGGTCTGATCGGCATGCTGTCGATGCTTGAACAGGCCCGCCTTTACGGTGTGGGGTTTACCGGGCACGTCACTAACAACATCTGCGGATTCATCGCCTCGTTGCATCTCCAGGCGTTGACTCGCCAATCGGTGGCGCAAGAGTGTGAGACGATCGATAGCCCGTTCTTCCACACTATCTTCGTCGATTTCCCCCGGTTGCTGCCCAGCGGCAGGATGGCCGTGCCGTCGGGGCCGGGCCTCGGCGTGGTTCTCAACGAGGAGACGTGCGCGACGTACGGCGTCGCAGAGGAGAAGGTTGCGTAGCCACGACGAGTTGCGGCCGGCCGTTACACAGGCAGAGATCGCCGTCACACCTGGTGGCGACAGACAGGCTAGACTGGAGTCTGATCCCCGCGCCCGCAGACCTCGGCAGTCGGCGGGCCCTATGCCGGCGAGGCGCCCACGTGACTATGGAACCGGCGGGCCCTCCTGCGTCGTTGCATCGCTTCGCAATTCTGGCGGGGCGATGTGCGTACGGTCGAGGTAGAAGTACGACGTCGCACACCAATCGTCCTGCCTGAAGAAAACGCAGCCAACGTCGTCACGGTCGGCATTCTCCGCCAGAGGCCCGGGGCCGACGTCGAGAAGCCTGACTATCGTGCCGTGGTCATCGAGATACACCGGGGTGAGAGGCGCGCCGGCCCGTTGCACTCGTTGCACGTCTTGCAGCGGCGCGCCGCCCAAGACCTGAACAGAGACCCGGATATCCGTCTCAAACAGTACCGGGTCAGCAGTATGCCATCGGTAGAAGGCCCATTGACCCTCTTTGGCGTCCGCTAGGAGACACCCTTGGCGGTAGTGGAAGAAGGCGTCCATTCCCCAAGCCGTTCCGATGTAGTCCTCCGTTCCGGTGCCGCATATGGTGGGGAACGCCGCGTCGCCATCGAGCCGGACCTTGATCTGCCCTTCTCCCCACCAAAGCCCGTCGTAGCAGGGGTCTGCCATCACGCCACAGCAGCAGCCCAGGAACCTCCCGACCCCTTCGGTCCTGGGCAGAATGTCGAAGTCTTCTCCCAACGTCGTCGGCGATTCGCGGCGCCAGCGCGCGTGGAAGTAGAGCATGGAATCGTCGTGCGGGACATCGAGCAGAAGGCTGAGATCGAACACGAAGTAGGTGCATTCAACGTCGGACTCGTTCGTCACCGTCACCCTCGCCGACGTGCGGAACGGCATCGGTATGAAGCAGTTGAAGCTCCTGCCCTCGGGATTGGAGAACAGCTCGCTTTCGAAGGCGACCGCACGACCCAAGGGCGCGCAGAAGAAATCCCCCAACGGCGCCGAGACCGCCGGCTGCGGGGCCCCGTCCCAGAATATGTCCAGGCGCAGCGAGCGCAGGAGGAGCGGGGTGCGGCGCAGGAGGGTGATGAACATGCGGGTGATGAGCCCACTTCCGCTAGCCTCTAACAACGTGATGGTTTCTCCCGGGCCGATGTTCTCGTTGATATGCCCCTTCGTGCCGTGGTTCGCGATGCCGCCGCCGCTCCTTGCGGCATGGATGTTCTCGGCCATGGTGTTCCGGGAACGCGCGCCTGGGATCCTGCGGTAGAGCGCTGTTGGGTCCATCCCATGTCCATCCAGGTGAGCCGTTGGGGCCCCTGTGTGGCGATTCTGAGTTACGTCGCCCAACGAGTGGCGACGGACTCCCGTCCAGTGGCGCACCCGTGGACATCGCCCACGGCGGGCTCGGCGCATCCACACCGTGTCGGGCGGCCCACCGCACGTCCGCGCGACGGTAAGGAGGGTACACAGTAGGACATTCGCGTGCATGGCGGAACTCGCCTGCCACCGGCCGCCGCTACCGGACGCTGTTGTGGGCGGGTCGTAGGGCGATGGAGCGCCAGCGGCCGGCAGACACGCCCGGGCCGAATTCCGTGTGGGCGCCGAGACGACGGCGGACGAGATCTCGCGGTCAGGGCTGGCGGGCGGGCGGCGGGCGATCGACGCCTTCGAGGAGATCTGGACGGCCAAGGAGATGACCTTACTCGCCGAGTGGGGCGAGCGGAACATCGCCTGGCTCCGCTCGGAGCGCCTTGGCGAATAGGGGGCCGCGAAGGGCGTAGGCGGAGACTGGACAGGGCGGGAATCGGGAAGCAAAGTGTTCCGCCGGAATCCCGTGCCGGCACCGCGCACAAGCACGCTCTAACGGGGTCGAGCCAGGGCGAAGCCGTCGACACCGTCCCGCGCCTCGTTTAGTCTGCACACGTGTGTACATCACGACTGTGTGGGCAGCCTCGCGCCCCTGACTCCTTCCATGGGCGGGTCGTGCGTCCGTCCGCGGCACGAGCTATCTCGCCGAGTCTGATGTCAAGTGCACCGTCAGAACCGAGGAGGTCCCCGTGGCCCTTATCACACCGCAGGCAATCGACTGCGTTCTCGCCATGGGCGATGGCCCGGACGAGCAGCAGATCACATGGAAGGGCTCTGGCTTCCTGTACGGCCGCTACTCGCACACCGACGAGGCAGGGAAGAAAAGGTACGACACGTACATCGTCAGCTGCCGTCACGTCTTCGAGCAGCTCGACACCGCGTGGGTGCGCTGCAACCCGCGAGGCAAGGATCCAGCGCAGGCGTACCAGTTCGGCATGGACGGCAAGCCGCGATGGATAGGCCACCCAGACCCGTCCATCGACATCGCAGTGGCTGCGGCGAACGTCCAAATGCTCATGGACCACGGGATGTCCGTGGCCGTCTTCACGGACGACACGCAGACATTGTGCGTTGAGGAGATGGAGAACGAGGGTGTGACCGAAGGGGATCATCTCTTCGTGCTCGGGTTCCCGCTCGGGCTTGTCGGCGCCAGGCGGAACGCGGTGATTACCCGGCATGGGGTAGTGGCGCGCATTCGCGACGTCTTGGATGGGGTGGACGATTACTACCTTGTCGACGCGGCCATCTACCCGGGGAACAGCGGCGGCCCGGTGCTGCTACAGCCGCAACTGATAGGAGTCGAGGGCACCACTCCGCGACGCCGTGCCGGGCTGATCGGGGTCGTGTCGGGCTATCTGCCGTACCGGGATACGGCCGTCAGTCTCCAGACCCAGCGGCCTCGAGTCACGTTCGAGGAGAACTCGGGTCTCGGCTTAGTTCTGCCGATGGATAAGGTCAACGAAGCGATCGACGCTGTCCCACAGGTCTAGCACGCCCATGGAGATACTGTGCCCGGGCCCGCGTGGATTCTGGTGCGTGGCGGGAATGTGCTTCCCAGTCGATGTCCGCCGAATCGCGCTGGCTACGACGCCCGCGATGGTAACGGGCACCTTGAGTTCGTCGAACGCCAGGGCGTATCCGTCGCCGGTCGGCAGGAGGATTCGCGACTCGGCGCTCGCGTGCTCGCTCTCCAGCGCCGCCGTGATGAGTTGCTCAAGCGCCTGGACCATCGCCATCTGCGCCGCGTCGTCCAGCGTGGCGAAGGCGACGATGTCCGTGAACAGGATGTGCTTCGTCGTGGATTCCGGCATTCGTCTCGATCCCCACGTCTGTCGCATGTCTCACTGTTCAGTATGGCTACTCCGTGAACGGTTTGCACGGCTGCCCGGAGTGGACGAACGCGCCTTGCCACGATCTCCGCCCAGAGCGACAATCCGCGCCTACGAAACGTCACCCGAAGCGGCACGCTCCGATGGGATGCGCATGGCGAATGAAGGCGGACATCCGTGGGGCGCGGTGGACCTGCGACCGCACCAAGCCGCCGCGCTCACCGAGCTGGATTCGCTGCTCGCGCGGGAGGCCGTGCGGCGGCCGATCGTTCTGGTGGGCGAATTCCAGGCGGGGAAGACGACGCTCGCCCGATACTGGCTGGCGCAGCACTTCGCGGAGCCGGAGCGACACTACCTCCCGGTCGGAGACACGCTTACCCGCGCGCTCATGGAAGACGGGCCTATCGAGGAGTACGCCGACGCTCCCGCCAAGGCGAAGGTCGCCCTACGTCTGGCGCTGGACACGGCCCTGGAGACGCGCTTCGCCGAGGGACGGGCCCTGGTCATCGACTCGATCGAGATCCTGCGCGAGTACGACATCCCGCTGCTGACGCTCGTCGAGCCTTACACGCGGGCGGGGAAGGTCGCCGTCGTGTGCGTTCCCGAAAGCCCTCGCTACGGGTTCTCGTTTGACTTCCCCGCGTTCGAGTGTTACCCGATCCCCATGGACCCGAGGTCGTAAGCCGCGACGGCAACCCACAGGCGGAACACATGTCCCTACCCGGCGCACTCACGAGCGGCGAGCGCAGTATCATTGCCGCGCTTGTCGTCGTGACGCTGGTGGGGTCGGGCGTCACGGTCGTGAAACGGCTGCGTCCCGAGTGGTTCATGGGAAAGCCCACGTTCGTCGTGGAGCCTCGTCCCGAGCTGGCCCCGAACGGGCAATGGGCCGACGGCCCAGAGCCGGAAGAGACGTTCAGGCCGGCGAGCAGGGAACATCCCATCGACCTGAACACCGCGACGCCCGCGGCGTTACGGACGTTGCCGGGGATCGGCGTGACCCTCGCGACGCGCATCATCGAATACCGCATCGACAACGACGGCTTCGACTCGATCGACGAGCTGCGCGAGGTGAAAGGCATCGGCGACAAGCGGCTGGAAGACATGCGCCCGCTGGTGAAGATCGCGCCGCCGGATGAACCCGCCGGTAGCCCGAGCCGATAGAAGAGTGTAGAATGCGATTTGGCCCGAGGAATCGACGACAGTGGCAGATGTTGGGAGCGTGCATGTGAACGGTCAGGCGCCCGAAACCCGCGGTGGCATCCTCTCGCTCCTGTCGGCGGTCGTCCTGCTTGCGGCCATGCACACACAGAGCATTGCCGCCCCCAGCCTCGAGTTGGACTCGCCGAGCCCGCTCCTCGACGTGGGCGACGTGGTCTCGGTCAGCGCCCTCGCCGGTGGCATCACCCAACTGTTCGGCGTGTCGTTCCGGGCCACGTTCGATGACACGCAGTTGGAATACGTGGATACGTCCGCTGGCGATCTGTTCCTCTTCAGATCGAACGGCCTGCCGTTCGTAGACGTACTGGAAAGCGGGACGACGGTCGCCGTGTCGATCAGCCGCGGCGTGGGGGACCTGCCCCTTTCGCGCGACGGCGTCGTGGCGGACATGCGCTTCCGAGCGCTCACGCCAGGAATCGCGGTTATCGACATCGACCCGACGACGGTCGTGCTCGTCACGAAAGAGGGCGTGCCGATCCCCGAGGCGGAAGGCGTCACGACGGCGCCCCTACGGGTGAGCGTAGGCGATGGGCTGATCCTCAGCCGCGCCGACGGGTCGGTCGGAACGCAGACGCTCGCATCGGCGTCCGGTTACGAACCGGGCGAGGGCGTGCAGTTCTTCTTCAACGACGAGCCCCTCGTGCCTCTCGTGGCGGCCGGCGGCGACGGCGAGGTGTTCCGCTACGCCATCGACATCCCACTCATGCCCGGCGGCGACCAGGAAATCCGCGCCGAGGGACAGACGTCCGGCCGACTGTACAGCGCCACGTTCACCGTCACGCCTCGTATCATCCAGTTCTCCCCCTTCCTCGCCGGCCCGGGTAACTCGATACACCTGACGCACGACGGGCTGTCACGCGTGATCATCGGGCCCGGAGATACGGCGCTGTTCGTCGGCGACGGCTTCTCCGCGGACGAGGTGCTGCAATTCCAGGTAGGCGGCTCCTCCGTCCAGAGCGTGCTGACGGGCGACCACTCCTCGATACTCGGCGAGGTGTCCGCGCAGGTCGTCCTGCCGGCGGACCTTCTCGGTGGGTTGGCGGATATCGCGATTGACGGCCGGTCTTCTCGCACTACCGCGACGGGCTTCGGCGCCGCGGACATCGTGCCACGCATCTTGTCGGTCAGCCCGTCGTCCGGGGGTCTCGACTCCCGCGTGCAGGTGACCGCGAGCGGGTTCATCGCTGGGGATATCGTCGACCTGACCTACGACGGACAGCCGATCATCGACGCCAGCGGGGCGGCGGCGAGCACGCGCGGCACCGTGCGCGCCAGCTTTATCCTGACCGCCGACCTTGTGAAACGCAGCGTCCTCGGCGCGGCGCCCATCGTGCTGAGCGGCCTGGCAGGCACGGCGGCCGCGGCTCCGTTCGTGTACACCCCGGTCGCACAGATCACCGACGTCATCACCGCCGACGGCGACACGCAGATAACGCCCGGCGAAGAAGTGCGCGTGACAGGGATCGGCTTTGTGGCCGGCGAGGCCGCCATCGCGCAGTTCGCGGGGGTGAACGTCAATACGACCGGCGCGCCCGCCGACGAACAGGGAGCGCTGGATGTCACGTTCATCACTCCCAAGCTGCCCGCGGACACGTATGAACTCGTCCTACGAGCCGGGGCCGCGTCGGCCTCGCAAAGCGGCATCCGCGTCACCGGGAGGATCACGAGCGCGGTGATGGAGGGCGGCTCGACGGACAACATCGGGGCCCTCGGCACGCTGCTGGTAGTCGAAGGCGCGGGCTTCGACGCCGATGCCGACGTCGCGTTCGACATCGGCACGCACACGGACATCGACACGACGCACACTACGTCCGCCGGCACCTTCCGAGCGGGCATCGTGCTGCGTGAGCTCCCCGACGATCTGCCCGACGGCACGGGCGCCGTGCTGCTCGTCGCACGCGACCGCCGCAACTCCGCGGACATGACCATCTTCATCTCGAGCCCCGGCACGGATTCCCTGGAGACCGCGGAAGTGCGCGTCTCGCCCGCGACCGCGGCGACAGGCGACGTCATCACCATCAGCGGCACGGGGTATGCGCCGGGGTTCAACGTGGGCAGGCTCCTCCTCGACTCGCTCAGCGACGCTCGTATCAGCCCGTTCACGCTGCCCGTGGACACGGTCACCGCGGGTACGCTCACGCTGGATGGCATCCTTACCGACCCCAACGGCGTGTTCCAGGCCACCGTGACGCTGCCGCTCATCAACACAACGGACGCGCGCGCGGGAGCCAAGGAGATCGCGACCGAATTCCCCAAGACGCCGACCATCGTCCTGCCGGCCATCGGGACGGACTTCGAGACGACGGCCTCTTTCGACGTGCTGGATGTCGACGGTAACGTGGTCACCGAAGTGGAGCCGACGGACATCCTCATCATCCGCGCCACGGGCTTCCTTCCCTTCGAGACGGTTCAGGTGCGCATGGGGTTGGCCAGCATCAGCGTGTCGCAGATCGCGGACTCGTTCGGTCGGATATCGGCCGCGCAGATCGTCATCCCGAATACGACGGGCGGCGATGTCTCGATCAGCGTCAACGGGCTTCAGTCCGGGGTCATCGTCGAGGCGCCACTGCACATCACCCCGCAGTTGCAGCTGCTCTTCCCCGCGGCGGGCACGCTGGTCACCGGTGGCGGAACGGTGACGCTTCGTGGCACCGGATTCCCAGACGGACAGGTCGCGTTCTTCCTCGGCGACACACGGACGCACGAGTCGCTGCTGATCACGTCTTTCGGTGGGATATTCAACGCGGGCCTCAGCGGATTCTTCGGCGCCCTGCCGGTCGAGTCGGCCATCCGCGCGGAAGTCGGCGACGTCTCCGCGACGACCGACGGGACGCTCCGGTTCCTGTCGACCGATCTGACGCTGACCCCGGCGACGGGTCAAGCCGGCGACACGGTGCGCGTCACCGGGGCTAACGGCGACATAGTCCGGTTCGAGGACTCCTTCGTTCTCACGTTGCGGAACACGACGAACGTGAACGGGATCATCCAGGGCGACTTCACGGTGCCTCCCGTGGCGGGCGGGTCCTATGAGGTCACCGTCGGCACGCTGCCCGACGACTTCGTCCGGCCCATCTTCACCGTGCAGGCGACGATGACCGTGTCGCCGGATCGGCTGCATGTCGGTGAGTCGCTGTTCGTTTCGGGCTCTGGGTTCGGCACGAACGAGACGAACGTGTCCATCAGCGTCGGTGGGGCGCGCACGCCGGTGGTCGTTCCGACGACTACGAGCGGACGATTCAGCGCGGAGTTCCCGATGCCGCGCACGCCGGGCGGCCCGACGCAGGTAACCGTGACGGACCAGATCCGCGTGCTTAGCGCCCCGGTGGAAGTGCTGTCCGACGTGACGGGCGTGGAGCTGGACGCGACAGTAGCCGTCGACGGGCGCACGCCGGTCGGCAGTGACGTTCGCATCCTGGGCGTGGGCTTCGGCCCGTCCGAGGCGCTGGAGGTGTTCGTGGCATCTCAGCCGGTCGATTTCCGGCGGAGTCCGACGAGCGAGTCGGACGGCAGCGTCGATGTGACCGTCGCGTTGCCCCCGACCACGGCCGGGAGGCACACGGTGCAGGTTGTGGGCGCGACGTCCGGCCTCTCCGCGGTGCTGGGAGCCGCCATCGATGTCCTCCCCGCCCTGGACGCCCCGAGGCCGAATCGAGGCGCCGTAGGAACGCTCGTGGTCCTGACCGGTTCCGGGTTCGGGCCCGGCGAGGTGGTGCTGCTCGACCTGGGAGACCAGCGCATTGGCGAGGCGACCAGCGAAAACGACGGCTCCTTCGGCGCCGAGGCGCTGCTAACCGTGGCGATGCCCGACAGCGTGTACGACGTGAAGGCGATCGGCACGGCGTCCGGTGAAGAGGCCACGCTTGTCGGCGCCTTCGACTACCAGGACAGCAAGGCCCCCACCATCGAAGGGGTGGACGTGGTCCTGAGCAACGACCCGCTGGAGATCGGCGACACGATCACGGTCCTTGTCACTCAGGCGATGGACTACGACGCCGTGACGGAAGCCACCTTCAAAATCGGCGACCTGTCCGGCATCCTCGCCGACGACAACGGTGACCTTGTCTGGGAGGGGATCGTTGGCATCGAGACGGGCTTGAGCATGACGGCCATCCCCGTCGAGGTGTCGCTGGTCGATCTGGCGGGGAACCAGGCCAAGCGCACCGCTTCAACACGGGTCACCGTGGACACCACCGCCGAATTCGTGAACATCAACGTCGAGGTGCAGAACGTCGTCGCGGCGGGGCAGTCGGTGGTCGTCAGCGGCCAGGCTCTCCCCGGCGGCGCTGCGGCGTTCAGCATCGACGGCATCGTCGAGAACGTCGCGATGGAGGAGACCGAAGAGGGAGTGTACACCGGCAGCTACATCGCGAAGGCCGGCGACCTCACGGACAGGGCGGCGGTCACCATCTCGTTCGTGGACGCTGCCGGTAAGACGCTGTTGCTGGACTCGGGTCAGCGCGTCGCCATCGACGCGGTCGCGGAGATCGACGCCGTCGAGGTGTCGGGCAGCCCCGCGCGCGCCGGCGACCGAGTGACGTTCCAGGTCACCGCTGAGCGCGGCGGCTCCGTCCTGCTGACCGTGCCCGGACTGTTCGCCGACGTTCCGGTCTCGGAGACCCGCACCGGCTCCGGCGTTTACAGCTACACGCACACGGTGGAACTGCAGTCGCCGCTGACGGACGCTCCGGTACAAGTGACCTTCGTCGACGCCCTCGACAACGTCGCGCAGGACGCCTCACAGACGGTGACGATTGCGCTTCCCACAGACCTGACGATCGGTCTTGTGAAGGGACTGAACGTCATCACCATCCCGGTGGCGGACCCGACGCTGTCCAGCGTGAGCGACATCCTCGACCGGTTCGGGCCCAATGCGACGTTTATCGTCTCTTACGACGGGGCCGGTCGCTTCGTGCGCTACGGACGCGACCTGCCACCCACGAGCAGGGCGAACGTGCCCGTCACGGCGGGGGCAGCCTACATCGTCGCGGCCGCGGCTCCCGCGGAGATGGTCGTCGCAGGTAACGGGTGGGACAACAGCGCGATTGTCCTGTCTCCAGGTCTGAACCTCGTTGGCCTGACGCGCGCGGACCCGTCGCTGACGCGGCTGGGAGACTTCGCGTCGCGCATCGGCGCGGACCTTCTACAGGCGCTGGCGCTGGACCCGGAGACCGGCCGCTTCGTGAGCCATCTCGCGGCCGCGACCGGCGGCACACCCAACGACGTTCCCCTCACGGCCGGGATGGGCTACATCCTGATCCTGCGGAACGCCCACATCCTGGTCCTCAACGGCCCGCCGCCGTTGGCGCAGTAGGCCTGCCGGGCCCCGTCCGGCGGCTGATGGAGGAGCGCGGGCGCCAGGATGCCCCCGTGCCAGGCGGCCCCATCTGAATCGTCCCCTGCAGCGGGAAGACATTCAGCTTTCGTGGCGGCCATACAGGGCCCTACGCATCCTCGGCCTTCCTCGCTAGGGAATGACCTTGTTCAGCGGGTATTCGATGAAGTCCTGCGCCCCGGCGCGCCTCAGCACGGGGATGAGATCGCGGACCTGCTTGGTATCCACGATCGTCTCGATGGCCACCCAGCCGCTCTCGGTCAGCGGCGATACGGTGGGTTCCTTCATCGCGGGGAGTATCTGGAGGATCTCGTTGAGCTGGGCCTCGGGGGCGTTCAGCTTGAGCCCCGCCTTTCCCTCGGCGGACAGCGCGCCGTGCAGCAGCATCACCAGGTCTTCGATCTTCTGCCGCTTCCAGTCGTCCGCCCACGCCTGGCGGTTCGCGACCAGCACGGTCGCCGTTTCCATCACCTCGCCGATGATCTTGAGGCCGTTCTCGCGCAGTGACGAGCCGGTCTCCGTGATGTCCGCGATGGCGTCGCCCAGGTAGGGGGCCTTCGCTTCGGTGGCGCCGTGCGAGAACCTCACCTCGGCGTTCACGCCCTGCTTCTCGAGCCATTCGCGGGTCGTGTTCTCCAGCTCGGAGTAGACGACCTTGCCCTCGAGATCGGCGATGGTGTCGATGCCGGAGCCCTCGGGAACCGCGATGATCCACCGCGACCGCCGGTTCGAGGCGCGACTGTAGACGAGTTCCGTCACGAACTGCACGTCCGCGCCGCATTCGGTCACCCAGTCCTGACCGGCGAGGCCGATGTCGAGAATCCCCTGCTCGACGTAAAGCGCCATCTCCTGCGGACGCAGGAGCATGCCTTCGAGCGCGTCGTCGTCGAACGTCACGTCGTATGAGCGGGAGGGGATGCCGATGTGGTAGCCCGCGTGCCCGAACAGACGTACCGTCGTGTTCTGCAGGCTGCCCTTCGGTATACCAATCCTCAGCACGCTCATCGCATCAGCTCCCGCTCGGGATGTGTGTGTCTTATCGGTCCCGTGATCGCGGCGGGGAGTCGACCCAGTCGACGATCCGCCACGCGTCGGTATCGCCCCGCGTGCCTCCGCGCATCAGGAGGAACGACGCAGTCCCCGCCAGATCGCGGGAACCGTCCGGTCCTCGGAGCGACATGTCGTAATCATACTCCACGGTCGCGGCGTCGGCGCCCCGTATTACCAATTCGTAGGGGTCCGAGAGCGTCACATCCGCCATTGGAAACTGCTCGAAGAGCTGCCCGACGACCATCTCTCGGTAGTCGTCGCCCTCGTAGACGACATCGTCGATGTCGTCCGCGGGGGTGCCGCCGTCGAAGGTGTAACGGAAGTCGTCGTCGAGCGCGGTGAGATACGCCTGCACGTCTCGCCCTTCGACAGCGTCGCGGAGGAAGCCCTCCACGACCCGCGTAACTTCCTGCTGAAGGGCGGCTGTCACAGGATCGACCGGCTCTTCCGCGGGTGCGTCCTGGAACGCGGCGGACGTGTCTTGCCCTCCGGCCGTCGTGTCGGCGTCCGAGCCCGCCGAGAAGAGACCCGCGATCGTCCCCGAGGTGTCTATCCCGGCCTCGGGACGTTGGGGCTCGGGCGCCAGGATCATCTCGGCGACCCGCGCGATCGCCTCCCGCTCGTCCAGAGCCGCCTGCGCCGCTTCGTCGGTGGTGTACACGTCGGTTATCACGAGGGGGGCAGGGCGACGGGTCGGAACGGTGGCGGCGCCTGCGGCGTTCGCGTCGTCGGCCGTCGTCTCGCCGACGGTCTCGACGGCCGATTCAGGCGCCGTGCCGGAGGCCGGGAGGGTCCGCTGTACTGCAAACGCGATCACCAGGCCGGCGGCCAGTCCAACAGACAGCCACACGAATGTCCGCATGGGCGCTCATCATTCCGTCAAGAGCGCGAGGTTCCGCTGCAAGGCCTCGCGCGTGCCTTCCAGTTCCGTCTTCCGTGTCCTGTCTCTTTCGACGACTTCGGCGGGCGCACGGTTGATAAAGTTCTCGTTCGATAGGTTCTTGGTGAGGCGGTCGAGCTCCTTGTCGACGCGGCCGACTTCCTTCTCCAGCCGCGCGATTTCGTCGTCGATGTCGATGGCGCCTTCGAGGGGGATGTAGGTCTCCACGCTCCCGGCAACCGCGGCGGCGGCGGCTCTCGGTTTGTCGTGGGCGGCGGCTATGTCCAACTCCCCGATCTTCGCGAGCGACCTGACGTAGTGCGCGTGCGCAGTGAGCGCGTCGCGCTGGGCGGCGTCTTCTGTGTGGACTAGCGCCGTTATTTCACGCCCGGGCGGCACGTTCATCTCGCCACGCACGTTGCGGATCGAGCGCGTCACGTCCATGACCAGCGTCATCTGCTCTTCGGCGGACGCGTCGGCGCGCGACTCGTCGGCCGCGGGGTACGCGGCGCGACAGATAGTGTCGCCTTCGTGTGGCGTGTGCTGCCAGATCTCCTCCGTGATGAACGGCATGAATGGGTGCAGCAGGCGGAGTATGCCGTCGAGCGTTTCGCACAGGACGTGCTTGACGGTGTAGCTCTCGCGCTCGCCGCTCTCACCGTACAGCCGGAGCTTGGCTATCTCGATGTACCAGTCACAGAACTCGTGCCAGACGAAGTCGTAGAGCGCCGTCGCGCCGTCAGCGAAGCGGAATCGTTCGAGCGAGTCCTGCACCTCCGCCGTGACGCCGTTCAGGCGGCTCCTGATCCAGCGGTCTGCGGTTTCCAGCTCGAGGTCGGCGCCGTCCCGTGGCTCGAAGTCCTTGAGATGCATGAGCGTGAAGCGCGCGGCGTTCCAGAGCTTATTCGTGAAGTTCCGGTAGCCCTCGATGCGCCCTTCCTGCAGCTGCATCCACGGGGCCTCGATCATCGTCGAAGCGATGGCGAACCGGAAGGCGTCGGTCCCGTACTTATCCATCATCGTGAGCGCTTCGATCATGTTCCCGCGCGACTTGCTCATCTTCTTGCCGTCGTCGCCGGCGAGCAGGGGATGCAGGTACACCGTCTGGAACGGCGCTTCGCCTTCGAGCTCCAGCGTGAGATTTATCATCCGGGAGACCCAGAAGAACAGGATGTCCCAGCCCGTGACGAGGACGTTCGTCGGGAAGAACGTCTTGAACGAATCGCACTCCTTGTCCGGCCAGCCGAGGGTGACGAGCGGCCATATCCCGCTACTGAACCACGTGTCGAAGACGTCCGCGTCCTGACGCAACTCGACATCCGAGCCGTAATCCGCCCCGTACTTCTCCGCGGCGATGGTCTGCGCTTCGGCCTCGTTCTCCGCGACGATGACTTCGCCTTCGGGCGTGTACCACGCGGGAATGCGATGTCCCCACCAACGCATGCGGGACAACGGCCAGTCGCGGATGCGCTCCATCCAACTCACGAAGCTGGCGCCCTGGTTCTCGGGGATGAACTTGATGCGGCCGTCGCGCACAGCCTCGATGCCGGCCTCGGCCATCGGTCGCATGCGCATGAACCAACCCGGCGCGACGAGCGGCTCGACCGGCTCCCCCGTGCGCTCCGAGATGGAGACCGCGTGCGTGTGATCCTCTATCTTGACGAGGTGCCCGCCCGCCTCCAGGTGGTGCGTCAGCCGCCGCACCATCATCCTCTCGCACACCTTGACTACACTCGACGTCAGCGTCACCGGTCGGTATGACGACGTCAGCGACGCATCCTTGAACCGCTTGAGCAGCATGACCGCCGTCCCCCTGCGCCATTCCTCGGGCACGACGCCATCGGCCCAAG
>NYZG01000134.1 GCA_002687025.1 Candidatus Poribacteria bacterium | reverse complement strand
GTCTCCTTCCCTTTGCCGGGTCTTCTGCCCGGCGGTTCTTAGGTCCGGGAAGTCTACGCCGCCGTTTCCTACTTACACACCTTCTGAGGCTACCTCGTCATGCGGACGAACTTGCGCTGTAGGACGCGCTCGAAGCGGCGCTCGCACGTGTATCTGCCCATCGGGCCGTCGCCCTCGGCAACCCATGTCCGGTCCAACAGCGGCGCGAAGGACCTCAGCGTCGCGTCGCCGTTACGTTGCCTGGCCTCGTTGGTCATTGCTGCCCCTTGACGCTGGATTCTCTCGCCCGATCACCTCATGGACGGTTTACGGCGTGTCGCGCCACCACGTTGCGTCAGCCGCGCCGTGCAACGACGCGCTGGGATGCGGCGTTGGTCTCGAAGGGCGGCCGTTGGCTCAGGATACAGGAGACGAAATGGCGCCGGATCACCCATCCACGGATATGACGGCCACGCCAGCCCTATGGACGGCGCTCGACGCGAACGAGGTACAACGCGCCCGCGCGATCCTCGACGCCCGGCCCGAGGCGGTCCACGAGCGCGCGCCCGACGCCCACGCCGCGCCACGGGCGTCATACGGAACGAATACGCCGCTGACCCACATCGCCGTCCGCCCAGGCCGAGTCGAGATGATGACGATGCTCCTCGACTGCGGCGCCGATGTGAACGCCCTCGGGTACAACGAGAATAAGGGCATCGCCCCGGCGATCGTCCTCGCTGCGTGGGAGGGCGACGTGGACATGCTGCGCGTGCTGTTGGAGGCGGGCGCCGACCCCAACGTGGCCGGATCGGCGGAGAGCGCGCTCTACACTGCCATCGAGCACACATCGGCCGACGCGCCGGCGCCAAACAAGGTCAGTGTGCTGCTGGACAACGGAGCGCGTCACGACATCTTCACCGCGGCGATGGTGGGCGATGTCGAGATGGCCCGCGCGCACGCCGCCGCGTATCCGCCCCTGCTCGGACGGCGGAGCCTGAAGCGCAACCGCACGCCCCTGGAGGAAGCGGCACACTATGGGCAGGACGACGTGGCGACCGCGCTGATGGAGTTGGGCTCCCAGGTGTCGACCCACGCGGCGGCGGCTCTGGGTCTGACGGAGGCCCTGCGGGCGACTATGGACGCGGATGCGCCACAGGTAGACGCCAGGGACGACAGCCGGGACACGCCCCTGATGGCTGCGTGCACGCATGGATGGATTGAGACGGCGCGCGCTTCTCGGCGCGGGAGCGGACGTCAACGCCGAGAATCGCTGGTCCGAGACGGCCCTGACGCGCGCCGTGGCCGCGTCGGACATCCCCATCGTTGAGCTACTGCTGTCCGCGGGCGCCGACCCCCTCAAGGCGGGCCGTGGCGGGACGCTTCGCGTCGATCACATCGGCGCGCGCGACGCGGCCGTTACTTGCAGGCTACGCGCGCTGCTCGGGGCGTGAGTCCGCGTCAGCGGTACTCCTCGATGCCGGCGTCGAACGCGTCGGAATCGCCGTGTTCAATCCCGAACAGGGCCTCCTGCAACGCGAACGTTCCCCGGTACAGCCTCGCCCGCCCGAGAAGGGATTCGCTACCGGGGTACTCGCCAACGAGCAGGGACATGAACTCATCGCCGTATGACATCAACGCGGCGATGTCTGTCGCCGGGTCGCCCGGGCCCGCGCCGTCGAAGTCGATGACTCCCGTGATTCGCTTCGCGGCCCGGTCGTACAGCAGATTCGATGTCCCGAAGTCGCCGTGGATCAAGCGCGGCGTGAAGTCGAGACCGGCGAGCAACGCATCGAAGTGATCCACCACGGCCGCACGCGCATCGGGTCGCATGTATTCGAAGAGACGCGCGCGGATGGAGGCGTACATCGCCTCCCAAGCCGCGACGTCCGCGGACGGCAGGGCCAGGTCGGCCACACGGTCCAGATCCACGCCGTGCAGCGCCCGCAGGAAGGCCGCCAACTGTGCGGCGATCGTCCGGCGGACCTCGGCGGCTGAGACCGACTCCCACGCCTCGCGGTGGAATGGCTCGCCCGCGATGAATGGGTATGCAACGTACGCGGCGCCGGCCGTGCGGCCGCTCAGATGCACTCCGGCCGCGTGCGGCACGGCGAGCGGAAGCAGGTCGTGGATGCGGCCCAGGAGAGATACGGAGGCCGCCGCCGCCTCGACGTGGGCGTCGCGCTTGGGGAAGCGGCACACCATGCGGTCGTCCACGATCACGACATCGTTGTATTGCCCATCGGCGGCAGTCTTGGCAGACCGCGGGCGCAACTGCGGCATGTCCTCGCGGATCTGGGCGAGATAGCGGTCGAGCTTGCTGGTCAGCGGCACGCCTCGGGCGGACGTCAGGCTACGCGCGCGCCCTCGGCGACGGCGGCCGCGGGAGGCGGCACGGGCCCGTGCAGTTCCTCGATACACGCGACGTTGGCGTCGATCTCCGCGCGCGACTCCATGCCGATGGTCATCATGTCCACGCAGTCGAGGTCGTAGACGAACTCGATCGCGTCGCGATACTGCTCGACGAGGGGGCCCTGCCCGACGACCTTCATGCCACAGACGGCCTTCCCGGCGCCGTGGATGCGACGTAGGGTGGCGACGATCTCGTCGGGCGACCCGTCCATGCGGACGCCGTCGTGGTTGATCCTGGCGAGCACGAAGTCGACCCACTCCTGATCCGCGGCCGAGCGGAGCGCCCCGTGGTCGTGACACGACACCCCTACCGCGCCGATGACCCCTTGCCGCCTGAACTCCGAGAGCGTGTCCATGACCGGGCGCCGGTCGGTGGGCCATCCCGAGTGGCCCATGCCGTGCATGAGCACGACATCCAGCCGATCGGTGTCCAGTTCGGCGAGATAGCGGACGATATCGGCGCGGGCCTTGTCGGCATCCTTGGCGCCGGTCTTCGTCGCGATGAGCACGTTGTCTCGGCCGACGGCCCGGACATGATCCGCCACGTGTGGATGCGATCCGTACGAGTCGGCGCAGTCGATGGTCGTTACGCCTCTGTCGTGCGCGTAACCGAACAGCTGCACGAGCTCGTCGTGCCCAAGCCTCGTTTGATTCGACGCCTGGCCGCCCCCGACGGTGCCCGTACCCATCGACAGGTACGAGCTCTCGATGCCCGTCCGGCCCAACACCACCTTGTGCACCGGGTTTGCCTCCTGAATATCCGCGTGCGGGCCCGCTCTTTCCGGCGCGACCAGCCTGTGCGGCCATTGTACGCCATGTCCGCCGGCCGCATGGGGTCTACGCGGGGGCGCCGTCAGCCGTCGGTCTCGGGCGGGGCAGCGTTGCGCCGGTCGGCGGAGTGGCTCCGTGCAGTTCGTTGATGTAGGCGACGTTGGCGTCGACGTCCGCGACGCTCTCCATGCCGATCGTGAGGGTGTGCACGCAGTCGAGGTCGTAGGCGAAGCCGATCGCGCCTCGGTAGTCGGAGGCGAGTGGTCCCTCGGCGAATATCTTCATCCCGCACACGGCCTTTCCGGCGCCGTGCGCGCGCTGTAGGACCGTGGTGATGTCCGCGGGCGTTCCGTCCATCTCGGCGCCGTCGTGGTTGATGCGCGCGAGCACGACATCGACCCAGTCTTCGGCGGCGGCGGATTCGAGGGCGCCGAAGTCGTGGCACGAGACGCCCACCGCCCGGACGAGGCCTTGCTCCTTGTAGCCGGACAGGACCTCCATCACGGGAGCTCGTGTCGTCGGCCAGTCTCGCTCGGTCATGTAGTGCATCAGCAGTACGTCGATGTGTTCCACGCCCAGCTCGTCGAGGAACCTGGGGATGTCCGCCTTCGCCTTCTCGGCGTCTTTTGCGCCGGTCTTCGTCGTCAAGGTTAGCGCGTCTCGGCCGAACGTCTTGACCACTTCGGCCACGTGACTGTGGGACTTGTAGCCGTCGGCGGTGTCGATGGACCGAATGCCCTGCTCCACGCCGTAGTGCAGCAGCTCCACGCAGGCGTCGAACCCCAGACGTACCTGCGCGGACCCCTCGGCGCGCGTCGTGCTGCCGGTTCCGAACGTCAGATAAGAGGCCTCTATCCCAGTGCTACCCAGCTCTACTCGATGCATTCCGTGGTCCCCTGTGAATCGCCGTCGCTGCCCCGCCTAGCCACCACACGCCACAGTGTGCGCCACGAACCGGATGCGTGTCATCCCACCGGAGGAGTCACAGCAGCGTCATGGCTGTTCGCCGAGGAAGGGAGCGGGACACGTGTGGCGTCGATGGCGGCTGTGCGGGCGGCGAGTATGGCGCTAGCGGTGCCGCGGGATGTTTTCCTGGCACGATGGGCAGGGCGCGTGCCCGGCGCGCTTGCGTTCCATCTCCTCGACGAAGCCGGAGCCCAGTATGCCCATGGGCACAGCGAACATCGTGATGCCGATCAGGGAGATGGCCATCGCGAGGAACTTGCCGAACGGCGAGATGGGGATGATGTCGCCGTAACCGACGGTGGTGAGCGTCGACATACCCCACCACATCGCGGCCGGTATGCTGGAGAACTTCTCGGGCTGGAGATCGTGTTCCACGAAGTAGAGGAGGCTCGACGAGACGATGAGTAGGATTACCTCGGCGAGGGCGGCGATGCTCAGCTCCTCGTGCTTACTGCTGATTACGTTTCCCAGCGTTCGCACCGACTCGAAGTAGCGCGCGATCTTGATGATGCGGAGGATACGAAGCAGGAGGAGGGCGTGCTGCGTGTCGGCGCTTATGAATGCCGGTATGAGGCCGGCGGCGATGCCGGCGCTGATCCAGAAAGGGAGGATCGCGGCCATGTCGATGAGCAGCATCGGCGTGCGCGCGAAGCGCAGTCGGCCCAGAATGGCCCGCTCGTACGGCGGCTCCGTGGTGCACGACCAGAGGCGCAGCAGATATTCCGCCGTGAAGACGTACAGCGCGATCTTGTCGATGTCGAGGATGATCGTGTTGAGCGTGGAGTGAACCTGCTGCATCGTGGCGAGGCACATCCCGGTGATGTTCGCCACGATGAGCGTTGCGAGGAAGGCATCGACGACACGACTGAGCCAGTCGCTGCTGTCGCCCTTCTCAATGACCTCGAAGGTCCGGCGCTGAAGGTGCTTGTACATTTCCGCACGGTCCAGGACGGCGCGCGATGCGCGCGGAGTACCGGCGCTACGGCCGGAGATCGCTCACGACGACACCCTATACCTACGCGGCCCAAACCGCGCGGATTCATCTAATCGGGTGTCGCAAGCGCGGGTCTGGCAGCGATGGCGCGGCGCGCTCGCGCTCGCCAGCCATCGGGCGTCAGCAGATGGAAAGGGCTGACGCCCGACGCATGGACATCATTTTCCGCGTTGACGCGGTGAGGCGTGCTTACCGCTTCAACCTCGCCCACGACGTGGTGAGCCGTCCTTCGGCCTCGACGGCCAGGATCGCGTCGCCGAGTGTTACCCCGGCGATTATCGGCACTGCCGCGGTTCCGAGGCTTATCATGTCGAGCGTGGCGATGCGATCGTTCGGCCTGGGGTTCTCCCAGCGCGTGTTGATGAGTCCCGAGCCGTTGCAGGGAGGCCCCTCCAGCATGACCCATCCCCAGATGGAGTCCGGGTCGGGTGGCTCGGCCGTGTGGTGGCACCAGTCGTCCGAGTTCTCGTGGGTGATCATGTCAAGCCGTTCCTCGCTGCCGTCGTCGTAATTCAGCACGAACTGATAGCTCGGGCCGCCTGCGAATTCCCAACCGGTGGCGTGAAGGAAGTACAGGAACTTGGCCTTTCCCTCGACGGGGATGCCTGTGACCTCCAACGGGAACTGCGCGGCGTTCGTGCCGTTCAGGGCGACCGCGCCCACCTCGATGTGGAACGGCACGGGGCCGTCGGGGCCGATGAAGTCGGCGGTCTCGCCGATGGGCAGCCGGCTATAGGTGCTGTCGCCGGCGTTCCCGGTCCACCACTCGATGTCCAGCTCCGTCGTCGCGTGTTCCTGGATGTCGACATGCGCCCACTCCACCGCGTAGGCGTTCAACGCGAAGGCGAGAGCGACACAGGCGCCGATCAGAGTCTTCATGGCGCGGATTCTCCTCATTGGGCCGCCCGGCAGGGAGAGCCGAGTAGCGATCCGTGACGACTGCGCGGGAGGATACCCGTGACCTCGGCCGTGCGCAATGCGCATCGGACGGCTACTCCTTGTTGCGAACAACCGCTCGACATACCCGAACGAGACGCCCGGAGACCCGCATGCCCGGACTGCTATATCGCGAGGACATGGACGAAGTGCGAGAGCGGCTGACCACCTGGTGGAACGGCGGCGACATCGGCCGGCCGGCGATGCAGGTAACGACCCGGCGAACCGCGCCGCTCGAGCAGATCGCGGCGCTCCCGCAGCCGCCCGGATGGGTGACGCATTACTCCACGAGCGACTACGACTACCGCGTGAACCTGGCGGCGCGTAGCTGCGTGAACACCGAGTACCTGGCGGAGGCGACGCCGCACGTATCGCCCGATCTCGCGCCGAACTGCCTGGCGCTCTACCTCGGATGCGAGGGGGTCGAGATGCCGGGGACGGTGTGGTGCAAGCCGTGCATCGAATCGCCCGAGAGCGCGTCGTTCGACTATGACGCGGACAACCCGTACTGGCGCTTCACGCTGCGTCTGGGCCGCGAGTGCCTGCGGCTTGGGGCGGGGAAGTTCCTCGTGCAGTTCCCAGACCTCATCGAGGGATTCGACACGCTCGCGGCGATGCGAGGCACGGAGCTGCTTCT
>NYZG01000133.1 GCA_002687025.1 Candidatus Poribacteria bacterium | reverse complement strand
GGCCGCCGCGACGATCGTCGACGCCTTCGACAATGCGGTGCCAGGCGTGACCGACGTGACGGCCTCCGTCACTGCGGGCGTCGGCTCCGTCGGCGATGTCACCGACCTTGGCGACGGCACATACGCCGCCACGTACACCAGCGAGTTGGTGACCGAAGACGCCACGGCCACGGTCGAGATCGCCAGTGGCGATCTCACCGGCGATGTGGATATCGCACTGTCCGCCGAACCTGCTGCCGAGACATCGGTCATGGCGTTGCAGGGGTCGGCCCTCCTCGACGGCGGCGGCGCGCAGGCCCCCGACGGCCTTACCGTGACGGTCACGAACGTCACGCGCGACCTGTCCCAGGAGTCCACGACGGGCGCTGCGGGCGCGGGTCGATACACCGTCACGTTCCTGGACTTCCTCGGTGACAGCGTCGCCGCTTCCGGCGACCTCATTCGCGTCACCGTGACCGACGCCGACGGCGAAGAGCGCGGCAGCGTCGATCGCCACCTCCTCGCGGCCGAAGTCGAGGCGGGAACTGCGACCATCGATGCCGAGACCGACATCCCGGCCTCCAACAACGTCGTCGCCGTCACCGGTCTCGCGACCTACGAAGACGGCGAGACCGCGATAGCCGAAGTCGCTGATGCCACCGTCCGAGTGCAGCTCAACGGCTCGGAGGACACGGCCGACATCGGCAGCGCGGGCGTCGGTCGGTTCTCCATCGGCTTCGTCAACATCGAGCGTCCCTTCGTCACGGGCGAGGACGTCACGATCGAGGTCATGGCCGGCGGCGAGGTCGTCGGGTCGCTGATGTTCGAAGCGACATCGGCACACATCCTCAACGGTCTCATCGATGTCGGCTCGATCACTACGACGCTGAAGGCGTCGAACGTCGCGTTCGGCGTGACCGGCTCCGTGATCCCCGAGCCTGGCGCCGATCCCGCTCCGGCGGGCTCGATCGTCCGGGTGACGAACCTTTCGCGTCCCACGCTCGCCTCTCAAGAGGGTGGCATCGGATCCGCTGGCCCGGACGCGTACTCGGTCGCCTTCTTTGCCCTGGGCGAAGCGGTCATCGAGTCGCAGGAGATCCTCCTGGTCGAGGTCATTGATCCCGCGGGCGACGTCATCGGTTCCGCGGACGTCATCGCAACGACGGCGTCGGTCGTCGGGGGTGAGCTGACCGCGAGCGTCACGCTGACTGGCATCGTCGTCAATGTCGAGATCGACGACCCCATGCTGACGGTCGGCGCCAACGGCGTTGCGCAGACGGTCATCGTCGGTCAGGCGATCGAGCCGGACGGCACGCCGACGATCCTCCCGATCTCCTTCGAGCCGGCAGGTCTGTTCACCGCGCCGCAGCCCTTGGGCAACGGCCGCTTCTCCAGCACCTTCTCCACGTCGTATGCGCGCGATGGCATCCTCGGCCCGTTCACCATCACGGTGGCAGCCGGGACGACCACGCGCCGCCGCGTGACGCTTGAGATCGTCGATGACATGGCTCCCGACGCGAGCGTGTCGCCGGTCGACCCGAGCGTTCTGGTGGGACACGCGTTCACGCTGACCGTGGACGCCTCGGACAACACCGAGATCGACTCGATCGCGTGGGACGTGAACGAGGACGGTTCGGTAGATGGCGTCGATGCCGAGTTCACCGCCACGCTGAACGAGGTCGGGCAGTTCCCGATCTCCGTGACCGTGACGGATGTCGTCGGTAACGAGACGACGATCCACTCCACGGTAAACGCCACGACGGTGTCCGTGGGTGGCTTGGCGATAGACGCGCCGAACTTCATCCGCATCCTCCAGAAGACACTCTCCACGGCCATTGACTCGCCGGACATCCCCGACGAGACGAAGGCGCTCGTGAAGGCGTTGATCCCGGAGTTGGTGCGCAACGGCTCGCTGCTGGGATTCGCCGTGCCGATCTTCCCGGCAAGTCTGGACACGCCGCCGACGCAGCCTGTCCTCGTTGAGGATCCCTCTGGACTCGATCTGGAGAACTTCGGGAACCCGCTGTTCCTCGAGCTTCTCGCGGCGGCCGGCGAAGATCCCACCGGCCTGCTGAACGACTCCCTGCGCCTGCCACTCGCGGTGGTCGGGGATATGTTCAACCTGTACGCTCGCACGCCGAGCGCTACCGACGTTACCTTCAACCTGATCTCCGGCTCCGGCGCGGTAATCGCCGCGTCCGCCGAGGATGTCTCGACATCCGGCGCCTTCGACTTCACGTTCGCCCTCGGCGAGGAGCCTCTGCTCTTCGTCCTGCCGGCATGGCCCGGCTCGGGGACGAACCCGCTCGCCTCGGTGACGTTGCGTCTGTCGACCGACGGGCAGGAGGGTCCGTACGACTCCATCCCGTTGAGCCGCGGCGCGGTGGTTTCCAACGGCGACGAGAAGTTCGTCTGGTCCGCCGTCGAGAGGCTCGACGCTGGTTCCTCCTACCACTACTTCTACGAGGTGGAATTCGCACACGCGATCCTCGTCGGCGCCGGACTCACGCCGACGACGACCTACGCGGTGCCGGACATCCGCAACCTGCAGTTCGAGGACCGTGGGTTCCCCGATTCTGCCGACCCAGAGCTGCGCAGCCCGCTGCTTGATACGGTGGCGCTGAAGATTCAGCCGGTGGTCGCGGGCCTGCTCGTCGCCGTCGAGGCGGAAGCCACGCGGCTCGCGGAAGACGCCATCCTCAACGACCCCGCGTTGCAGCAGCAGATCGCGGACGATCCCGCGGTACGAGCGGCCATTGAGAATGCGGTCCTGAACAACTCGCAGGTTCAGGCGGCCCTCTTGGCCGATCCCGCCGTCGAGGCGGCCATCGCCAATCATCCGGCGACGGGCGCGCTCGAAGCCGAGATCACCGAGGAAGTGATCGCTGAACTCGCGACCGACGCCAGCGTCATCGCCGCGGGCGAAGCGGCCGCGCAGGCGGTGCTGTTGGGCGGCGGCTCGGCCGCGGAAGCCACGGCAGCCGGAGAGGCGGCCGCCACGGCGCGTGCCGAGACTCTTGCCCCGGCGATCGCCGAGGCGAGGCTCGAAGCCGCGCTCCCGGGACTCCTCAACGAGGTGCTCCCCGACATCAGTGGTGTCGCAGGCCCGGTCGTTCTGCCGTTCATACAGGCCGACATTCAGCCGATCCTGCTGGAACGCTTCGGTCCGCAGTTCCTCGGTCAGGCGCTTGAGAACGTCGTCGGTGATCCCGGCGCGTTGGTCGCGCAGGTCGAGGGTGTGCTGTCCGCGTTCGGCGAGAAGGTCTCCGCAGAGATCGCCGCCAGCGGCACGGTTCCGCTCGTGTCGAAGTTCACCGCGCCCCAGGCGTCCGGGTTGTGGGTGGCGAGCTTCGATATGGCGTCCATAGACGATGGCGACTACATGGTGCAGGTCGAACTGGATGGCGCGAGCGTGTTTGCCAACGCCAAACCGATCCGCATCGACCGTTCACCGGGTGATGTCACCGACGTGGCCATCGCCGCGAACGAGGGAGCCGCGATCTACACCGCGGACGACGGCACGGTCGTCGCCGCGCCGTTGGATGAAGCCGGCACCCTGCAGCTCTCGGCTTCGGTCGATGGCGACGGCTTCGGAGCGATGTTCCAGATGCTGGGCGTCGAAGACGATCCCGCCGACCAGGTGCAGCGCGTATGGGTGCCGGTCAACCAGACGGCCATCCTCGTCGCCGCGGCGATGCGCGAAGCCGGAGCCGACGGGACCACGCAGGAGCTGTACGACACGGCTCTCGTGGCCGTCGTGCTGAGCGACCCGGACCTCGTCGCGACGCTCGATACGCTCGACCCGGCGGGCGTAGCGGCGTTCATAGACGGCTTCGAGGCGCTCAGCCCGACCCAACAAGATGAAGTGGTCACGGCGGCGATGATCGTGCGTGCCGCGGTCTTGGACGGCGACGTATCGACCGCCTCCTCGGCCCTTTCCCTCGACTTCGCGACGCTCCAGCAGTACGCGTTCCTCGTCAGCCAGTTGCCGACCATCCCGGCGTTCGCGGGCATGGACGGCTCGTCCCGTATGCTGTTCCCGCCTGCGGGGAGCTACTTCATACGAGCCATCTCGGCCGACGAGTTCGCGAACGTCAACAGCCAGGACGTCCCGCAGCGTCTCGACATCGTCGCTGCCGACGCCGACGCGTTCGCGGTGACCGGTTTCGCCATCGGCGAGGCCACATCGGACATCGCCGACGACGGTACCGCGGCAGCCGAGGAGTTCGCCATCCGCCCGGACACGACCGGGGTGGATGTGACATTCGGCTCGTCGAGCCTGACGGGTCATCCGCTCACGAGCGTCACGCTCGAGGCTTCCACCGACGGCGCCACATGGGCCGAGGTCTCCTCGCTCGACGCGGCCGAGTTGGCCGGAGTCGACGACAGCAGCTCGTTCACGGCGACATACGCCGCCGACGGCGCACAGTTGGTTGCCGATGGCGTCACGACCGTTTCCTTCCGCGTGGTCGCGGTCAACGCGTTGACCGTGGTCGGCGAGGGCGACGCCGCGACGCTGGATGTCCTCGACGTGGTTCCACCGGAAATTACCGCGTTCGCCGCCTCACAGGCCGAGGGATCGACGCCAAGCCCCGACAGCGGCGGCTTCCGCGGCACGGTCAACCTCGTCACGACAACGCCGGTCTCCACCGAGCCGCCGACTGCGGCGGTACGGCTGGAAATCAGCGTCGACGGCGGCGGCAGCTACCTGCCGTTGGACGTCCTCTTCGGCGGACCCGAGAGTGGTTCGGTCGCCACGACGACGTCCGCGGGACCGGGCAAGGTCACGTGGGACGCCAAGTGGGACACCAACGTCGCCGGTGACACGGTCACCGCGACCGGCCCTGGCGCGCGCGACGCGAGCCTGGACGACAACCCATACTTGGTCCGCGCCGTCCTGGTCGACGCCGCCGGCGCCGACATCTCTGTCGAGGGCGTCGTCGTAGCGTCCGACCCGGTCACGATCGCGGTCGACAACGTCGACGACGTTGCGCCGATCGGCACGTCCATCACGAGCGTCCTACGCGAAGCTCGGATCCGTGGGACGTTCGAGGATCCTACGCTGAACGCCGACGGCTTGCCGTTGCTACGCGCCCTGGCGCGCATCTCGGCCAGTGTCACGGCTGACCCCGCGACGATCGAGGGCGGCCTTGTGGACCTCGTCGCCATCGACGTCACCGGCGCGGTAGTCCCCGTGGCGGGAGCGGCGGTCGCCGACGGCGAGACGGAGTACACCCTCGACTTCGACACCGCGATCCTGGAGAACGGTGTGGTCGGGCTGGCGGCGCTCGTAACGGACGCCGCGGGCAACCAGGAAGTCGTCGAAGTGACCGTCGACGCCGAGATCGCCAACATCCTGATCGGCGGGCTCCGGCCTGACGATCCGAACGTGTTGGCCCTGCTCTTCATCATCAAGTCCGGCGTGTTGGACACGAACCGGAATCTCGCCCAGTTGGCGGAAGATCGCCCCGGTGGCGGGACCATCACCTTCGAGCTCAACGCCCTCGGCGCGGAGCTTGGGGACATCTTCGTATCCACGAACCCGGACGACCTGAGCGACGAGGCATTGGCCGAAGTCGACATCACGACGCCGCCGATCGACGCCGCGGGGACCTTCCAGTTCTCGTATGACACGTCGGGCGACGCCGACGGCGTCGTCTACGTGCGATTCGTCCTCGGCGCCAGCCCGAACGTGCTGGTCCCGGCTGCTCCGGTCGCGTTCATCGTCGACAACACCGCGCCGGACATCGCCGTGGTGTCGCCGACACCGGGAACGATCGCGGGAACGCGTCCCATCGTCTGGGCGACGTACGACGACGCATCCGGCATCGTCATCAGTGGCTTGCGACTGGCGGACGTGGACGGCATCCCCGTCTTCGACCAGCAGGTCGGCACGGCCGATGCGCGCATCGCGTTCGAGGAACCCACGGCGGGCATGTCCTTCACCGGACAGCGCGCGGTGTACGTGACTCCCAACGACGCGCGTCTGCTGACGGGCGGATACATGGTTGACGCCAACGTGATCGACCTCGCCGGAAACCCGGCGGCGGCGTCCTCGACCTTCACCGTCGAGCCGGACTCCGAGCATCCGACCATCGTGTCGTATGCGCCCACCGGACAGACCGAGAACCCGCGTCCCGAGGTGACCGTGACATTCACGGACAACCTGGCGGGCGTCAACGAACTCGGTGTTCTGTTCCAGGTGACGGATACGGCCGGCGGCGTAGTTCCCGGCGCCCTCGAGATGCGCACAGCCACCGGCGCTCCCGCCGTGGGTATGACGCTCCTGAGCGGCACCGTGGCGTTCCTCCCGTCCATCAGCATGGACGGCGGATACACCGTGAACGCGGTCGTCGCGGACACCGATGGCAACGCGACTCCCGCAACCTGGCAGTTCACCGTCGACATCCCCGATCCGCCGCCCGTGGAGCGTGACACCGATCCGCCGATAGTCGCGTCCACGTCGCCGACGGGAACGGTGCGGTCCGACTCGACGACGGCGGTCGTGTCCTTCACGGACGCGTCCCCGGTCGTGGTCGCCCGCTTCGAGATCGACGGCGGAGCCGTACAGAACGCTGATGAGATCGTGCAGAACCGTCGGGCGCGCCTGGCGCTCAGCGGCCTGTCGCAGGGGCAACACACTGTCGTCGCGACACTGATCGACGCCGAGAACAACGCCACCGTGGCTGAGTGGACGTTCCTGGTTGAGATCGATGTCGTGCCGCCGGAAATCTCCGCCATGGCCCCGACGGGCTATGTCGGTACCCTGCGCCCGACCATCAGCGCGACCATGACCGACAACCTCGTCGGAGTCGACGAGGGCAGCGTCGTTGTCAGGCTGGACGGGAAGTCCGTGACGCCCACCGATGTGGACACAACCCACGTGCTGTATGAGCCGCGCGAAGACCTGGAGCCCGGCGCGCATCGCGTCGAGATCGAGGTCGCGGACATGCTCGAAAACGACGCGACCGTCGAGTGGGAGTTCACCGTCGAGACGACGCCGCCGAGTGTTACCGCCGTGGTTCCCGCTCCGGGAGCGAAGATCGGTGGCAATGCCGACGCGCGTTCGGCGATCGTGGTGAGCGCGTTCTACAACGACACACAGGCGGGCGTTGACGACTCGTCGGTGGCCGTCAAGGTGACCCTCGACGGGATTCCGGTCGCGGGCGCCGTTGCGGGCGGCGGGGCTACGGCTACCGCGGTGTCGTGGGAGCCGAGCGGCGTGCTGGAAGCGGGCGTTTACAGCGTCGACCTGTCCCTCGAGGACAACGTAGGGAACCTCACGGAATACGCGTGGTCCTTCGTTGTCGAAGAGGAGGTCGCCCTGAGTCACCCGCCGCGCATCGCGCCCAACCCGTTCGCGGACGATGTCGACGTCATGCTCTTCCTCGGACAAGAAGCGGAAGTGCAGGTCCGGGTGTACGACTCCACCCAGCGACTCGTCGCGACCGTGCCGTCGGTGAGCCTCCTGCCCGGCAGGCAGCGCATCTCCATGGCGGACGCGTTCGCGTCGTTCGGTCGTGGCATATACCTCGTGCAGATCATCGTCGAGGCCGGCGACAGCCAGCGGGTGTCCAAGGTTCTTAAAGCGGCGAAGGTTAGATAGATCCGGGTCGATGAGGGGCTCGGCTTGGCCGGGCCCCAGCCACCGGCGCGCATTCGACTCACAAGGAGCGTGAGATGTTCAGCGATTTGAAGCGGTCATCCTCCCGGATAGGCTCCGCCCTAGCTGTGGCGTTGTGCCTGGGCGTATCGGCCGTCGGGTTTGCACAGGACGAGGCCGCGACGGAAGACACGGCGGGCGCGGACAACGGAGCCCCCTGGCTGCAAGAGAACGTAGGCGCCCGCGCGATGGCGCTGCAGGCGTATACGGGCCTGGCGGACGACGCGGCCGCCATTAGCATGAATCCGGCGGGTCTGGCCGGAATGGACGACACTACCGTTCTGTTCTACACGCGCGAGAGTTCCTACGACCTGCGCGAGCACTACCTCGGCACGGTCCTCGGGTACGTCGGTGAGAAGGGCACGCTCGGACTCGCCTGGCGTAGCGTCAGCGCGGGCGATAGCGACGACGCGCCGTTCATCGGCGCCGATGCCGAGGGCAACGTCTTCGGCGCGCTCGGATGGCGTGAGAACGCCCTCGAGGTCGCCTATGGCCACGAGGTGGACAGCAACATCCAGGTCGGCGGGTCGCTCGGGCTCGTCTTCTCGAAGTTCGACGGACTCGACGAGACGGCGTTCGCCGACGACGCGTCGGAGTCCGGCTTCCGCGGTCTGACCCTGGGCGTGAAGGGTCTCACAGCGGATGTCGTGCAATACGGCGTGACGCTGCGCAACCTGGGCGGCGGCGTCGGCGACGCGGGCATCGCTCCGGCGCTGGGCGCGGGCGTGGCGATCGAGTTCCCCCGTTACGACAACGCGCTCCTGGCGGTCGATTTCGAGAAGCAGTTCGTCGACCTCGCCGAGAGCACCACGCAGATCCGTCTCGGAGCGGAATACAACCTGGAGCCGATCGCGTTGCGACTCGGGACGGCGCAGAGCTCCGACCGCAGCCGCATGTTCGCGGGCTTCGGCGTGAACTACGAGTCCCTGCAGATCGACTACGCGTTCCAATTCATCAACCGCGCCGCGCGAAGCCTCGGCGACACGCCCAGGCACTTCGTGTCGCTGGCATATGTCTACTAGGGTCCCGCGAACGCTTTCGCCACTTGGAAGGAGCAACCGTATGCTTCGAAATGCACCGACGCATGATCGCACTCGTAAGCTGCGATGGCATGCCGTCGCCGTGGCGGTTGGCATACTCGTCGGGTTGCCACTCGTCGCCGAGGTTGTCGGCACCGTCACGATCAAAGAGGGCGACACTCTCTGGGATCTGTCGCAGTCGTACCTGGGCGATGGATATCGCTACAAAGAGTTCCTTGGGAACAACACTCTCATCTCCGGTGATGCCGACCTCATCTATCCGGGCGAGGTGCTGAACGTCCCCGGCGCGCCCGTCGTGGCCGAAGAGCCCGTCGTCGAGGAGCCAGCTGAAATCGAAGTGCCGGTAAGCGTCGTGCAGGAGATGCTCACCGACATGAACGCGCGCCTGGCGGCCGTGACGACCGAACTGGAAGTCATCAAGAGCCAACTCGCCGGCATGGACGACCAGCTTCTCTCGCTCGAGGACCAGGTCGGCGCGCAGTCCAGGTCCGCGCCCCCGGTGCTGAACCTCAGTTCCATCGAGGACCGCGTCGACGAACTGGACAGTTCCGTCGCCGAGATGATCGCCACCGGCTCCGCCGAGATCGCCGCTACGACCGTAAGCGCGACCGAAGAAGTGAGCGGCCTCCGGGGCGAGTTCGAGGTGCTTGCGAAGTCCGTCGAGACGCAGGCCGCGATCCAGAAGAAGGCGATGGAGGAGCTCACCGTCAAGATCACGGAGGGCGACAACGGGCCGACGGAAGCGCCCGAGGTCACGGATCGCCGTCGCGTTGCCGGGCTCATCTCCGTGTTGACCGCCGGAGTCGCGTTCTTGGTAGTCAGCGCCACGCGCTAGACTCGACTGCGCCGAACAACGTAACGCTGAGGGCAGGCTTGGGCCTGCCCTTCGTCATGTGGGGGATTCGTGGAACTCGACCTGCTCTTCGACAGGTACATGATCCTGGCGGGCGACCGGCGGCACGGTGAGGACGTTGCTGTCACGGCCGGCGTGGCCTGGGTGGACGGCATGCGTTGTGTTTTCGCCTCCGCCGAGGAGACACTCGCCAGCGCGGCTGCTTACACCAAGGCGGCGCGGATGTTGCGTCTTGCGGGGCAGACGGGCGCGCCGTGTGTCCACGTGGGGTCGATGGCGACATCCCATCTAGACAGCGTCAGCGACGGGCGCAGCGCCGCCGCGCTGGACGCGTACGCCCGCACGGTGGCGACCGCTACCTGTCGTCGCGTCGCCGTGCTGGAGGGCGACACGCCGCCCGACCTGGCAGAGGACTTCGACGCCACCGTCTCCCCGTCGGCCGGAGACTCCGTGTCCGGCGCCTCCTACACCCCAGGTGACGCGGCATCGGCGCGGGCGGCGTTGGCGCGCGTCCTACGCGATCTCGCTGACGGCGCCCCTTCCCCGTAAACGCCCATGTGGCGCGGGATTGGAGCCGCTCACGCCCCGGTTTATCTTGACATGCCGTATGCCCCCTTCTACAATTCCCTCTGCGCTTGGGCCAGGTTCGTGTGCCCGGGCGTGGCGCGACTCCGCTGGCGTAGCTCAGTGGTAGAGCGACTGATTTGTAATCAGTTGGTCGGGGGTTCGACTCCTCTCGCCAGCCCCAGCGACATCCCCGGGGAGATACCCAAGTGGTCAACGGGGGCAGACTGTAAATCTGTTGGCTAATGCCTTCGGAGGTTCGAATCCTCCTCTCCCCACCAGTTTGGTGCGAGTGGCCGACGGCGTGGGTCGGCGACGGCAGCGGGCATAGCTCAGTGGTAGAGCCACAGCCTTCCAAGCTGTGGGTCACGGGTTCGATCCCCGTTGCCCGCTCCAATACGCGTTCGAGGGGCCATCACACGCCCCACAAGACGCCGACGTAGCTCAGACGGTAGAGCGCGTCCTTGGTAAGGACGAGGTCACCGGTTCAATTCCGGTCGTCGGCCTTCCCTATGTTCACGGAAACGGATTGCCGCGTGCGCGCAGGATCGAACAGGAGCCGCTGAGTCATGGCACGTGAGAAGTTTGAGCGAACGAAGCCGCACGTCAACATCGGGACGATCGGTCACGTCGACCACGGTAAGACGACGCTGACTGCCGCGATCACGTCGATCCAGTCGAAGCGTGGGTTCGCCGAGGTGCGCGATTTCGACAGCATCGACAACGCTCCCGAGGAGCGTGAACGCGGAATCACGATCCAGACCGCGCACGTGGAATACGAGACGGAAAACCGTCACTACGCGCACGTCGACTGCCCGGGACACGCCGACTACATCAAGAACATGATCACCGGCGCCGCGCAGATGGACGGAGCGATCCTGGTTGTCTCCGCCGCCGACGGTCCCATGCCGCAGACGCGGGAACACGTGCTGCTCGCGCGTCAGGTGAACGTGCCCGCGATGGTCGTCTTCCTGAACAAGTGCGACATGGTCGACGACGAGGAGTTGCTCGAACTCGTCGAGATGGAAGTGCGGGAACTGCTGAGCGAATACGACTTCCCGGGCGACGACATCCCCGTGATCCAGGGCTCCGCGCTGAACGCGCTTGAATCGGGCGACGCCGACGGCGATGGCGCGTGCATCGTCGAGCTGATGGACGCGGTTGACGAGTACATTCCGACGCCGGAGCGGGACGTTGACAAGACGTTCCTGCTGCCGATCGAGGATGTTTTCAGCATCTCTGGTCGTGGCACGGTGGTAACGGGTCGCGTGGACCGCGGCATCGTCCGTGTTGGCGAGACGGTCGAGATCGTTGGCATCAAGGAGACGCGGTCGACGGTTGCGACCGGCGTCGAGATGTTCAAGAAGCTGTTGGACGAGGGCATGGCGGGCGACAACGTGGGGGTTCTCCTCCGTGGCGTCGACCGTGAGGATGTCGAGCGTGGTCAGGTGTTGGCGGCTCCGGGTTCGATCAGCCCTCATCGTAAGTTCGTGGCGGAGGTTTACGTTCTGTCGCGCGACGAGGGTGGTCGTTGGACGCCGTTCTTCAGCGGTTACCGTCCGCAGTTCTACTTCCGCACGACGGACGTGACCGGCGAGGTCATGTTGGCGGAAGGCACGGAGATGGTGATGCCGGGCGACAACGTGAAGATGGAAGTGACGCTGATCGCCCCGATCGCGATGGAAGAGCG
>NYZG01000132.1 GCA_002687025.1 Candidatus Poribacteria bacterium | reverse complement strand
GGGCCGGCTGCCCGGCGATCGCCCGGGCCACCGCGACCCGCTGCTGCTGCCCACCGGACAGCTCATCTGGACGCCGCTCCTCGCAGCCGTGCAGGCGCACCATGTCCAACGCCGCCGCGACCGCGGCGCGGATGTCGGTACGGACGCGCCCGCGCACTCGCAGGCCAAATCCGACGTTCTCCTGGACGGTCATGTGGGGGAATAGCGCGTATTGCTGGAACACCGTGTTGACGTCGCGGCGATGCGGCGGGATGCGCGTTGCCAGAGCGCCGCCTAGGCGCACATCGCCGGCGTCGGGCGTCGAGAACCCAGCGATGATGCGCAGTGTGGTGGTCTTCCCGCACCCGCTGGGGCCGAGGAGTGAGAAGAACTCGCCGTGCGCTATCGCAAGCGAGACGCCATCGACTGCCACGACATCGCCGTACGCCTTGCGGACGTCTACGAGCTCGATGGCGTGTTCAGGCGCGTGTGTCATCCCAGGTGTGCGGCGACCGCCTCGCGCGCGTAGCGCACGAGTTCCGGGTCGTTCGCCAGGCGACGAACGGCGCGCACAAGGCCGTCGAGGTGATCGTGCATGTGTGCGTTGGCGCGCTGGATACGCTTCTCCAGGTGGTACTCCCCGAGTCGCTCTATCGCCTGCCGGATGACGCCCACAAGGCGCATGAACAGGTCGTCCACCTCGCTCGTCTCGAACAGGACCGCCATGCGGAAGGCGTCGTTGAGCGTGTAAGCGCCGCGTGCCACCCGTTCCTCGCTCTCCCGCAGCACCTGGCGGAGCTCCGCAAGGGTTTCGGCGTCCGCCGTCTGAACCGGCTCGCGCATCATGCCTGCGCGCTCACACAGGTTGCGCCCGAAGTGGACGATGACGTAGTGCTCCCACTCCTCGCTGCTCATCTCCTCCCAGAACTGCGCCACGCGGTCGTCTTCGGACCCCAGCCGGATCATGAAGTCGGAATACAGCTTCGCGGTGGTGAGTTCGAACTCCTCGCAGGCGTCGAACAGTTGCTGTACTGAGACCACTGCCACGTGTTTCCCCCTTCTCTGATACGCCCGGGCCGAAGGGCGCGTGACGGCTTCGCGGCGAGTGGGCTCCTACAGAATGTAGCGGCTCAAGTCCTCGTCTTGCACGATGTCGGCCAGCTGCGACCGGACGTACGCGCGGTCGATCGTCACGCTCACGCCATCCATGTCCGCCGCCTCGAACGACAGTTCGTCGAACAGGCGCTCCATGATGGTGTGCAGTCGACGCGCGCCTATGTTCTGGCTGTGATCGTTGACCTGCCTCGCGAGAGCGGCGATCTCCTCGATGGCATCGTCCGTGAAAGAGACGGTGACACCCTCGGTCGCGAGCAGGGCCGAGTATTGCGTGGAGAGCGCATTCCGCGGCTCCGTCAGGATACGGCGGAAATCCTCCTCGGTGAGGCTGTCCAGTTCCACACGAATGGGGAATCGGCCCTGGAGCTCGGGGATCAGGTCCGCCGGCTTCGACACGTGGAACGCCCCCGCGGCGATGAACAGAACGTGGTCCGTGCGCACGGGGCCGTACTTCGTCGTCACCGAGCATCCCTCGACGATCGGCAGGATATCCCGCTGGACCCCCTCGCGCGACACATCCGGCCCCTGTCGGGCCTCCCTGCCCGCGATTTTGTCGATCTCGTCCAGGAAGACAACGCCCGCCTGCTCGGCGCGGCGGATCGCCTCCGCCGTGACGCGGTCCATGTCGAGCAGGCGTTCCGACTCCTCGGCTAGCAGGACGGGCCGCGCCTCTGCCACCGTGACGGTGCGCTTCTTCGACCGCTTCGGAATCATCCCCCCGAGCATCTCGCGGATGTTGATGTCC
Source organism: Candidatus Poribacteria bacterium (assembly GCA_002687025.1). Classification (GTDB taxonomy): domain Bacteria; phylum Poribacteria; class WGA-4E. Next base: position 4,931 of record NYZG01000132.1, on the reverse strand, counting down.
ATCTCTTCGACGCCGCCGGGGGTCATGACCTCCATGAACGGCGGCGGCCGATCCTCGACATCGATCTCGATCGCCGTTGCCTCGAGCTCGCCGTCGCGCAACTTCCGTCGGAAACGTTCACGCGTGCGCGCAAATCGCTCCGACGCCGGAGGAGCGTCCGAAGGCTGGTCCCCCGCATCGCCCGCGTCGACGAACGCCGCGCGCGAGGGCTGGTACGCCTCGGGCGTGGGGATGAGGGCTTCCACGAGACGACCCTCGACATTCTCACGGGCCCGCGTCTCGACATCGGCGACGTGCTCCGCCTTCACCATGCCGATCGACGCCTCGACCAGATCCCGGATCATCGACTCGACATCTCGCCCGACGTAGCCCACTTCCGTGTACTTCGACGCCTCCACCTTTATCAGCGGCGCCTTCGCCAGCCTGGCAAGGCGCCGGGCGATTTCCGTCTTCCCTACGCCCGTAGGGCCGATCATGAGGATGTTCTTGGGCGTCACCTCGTCCCGCATGTCGTCGTCGAGCATCTGGCGGCGGGCCCGGTTGCGCAGCGCGATGGCGACCGCGCGCTTGGCGTCGCCTTGGCCGATCACGTACCGGTCGAGCTCCGCGACGATCCCACGCGGGGGAAGCGTGATGTCCAACGGCGTGCGTTCGGTGTCGTCCGGCGACGCCTGTGTGTCGGCTTCGTCGGGCGAGGTCGATGTGCTATCGGGATGCGTCATCGGGTACTTCCCACGCTACCAACTCAGTGTCTCCACGGTGATATGCCCGTTAGTGTAGATGCAGACGTCGGCGGTCGTCAGCAAGGCCTCTCGTACGATCTCCTCCGGCGACATCTCCGTGTGCTTCGTCAGGGTACGCGCGACCCCGAGGGCGATCGATGACCCTGAACCGATGGACACCACGCCATCATCTGGCGACAGCACGTCGCCACCACCCGAGACAAGAAGCGATGTTTCGGCATCGCACGCGACTATCTGGGCCTCCAAGCGACGCAGGGCGCGGTCGCTTCGCCAGTCCTTGGCCAGCTCCACGGCCGCCCGCGGCAGACTCCCGCGGAACTCCTCCAACCGACTCTCGAGCTTCTCGAACAGGGCTAGCGCGTCCGCGGCAGACCCCGCGAAGCCTGCCAACACCCGGCCTTCGTACATGCGCCGCACCTTGACGGCCTGTTGCTTCATCACCGTATCGCCGAGTGTCACCTGTCCGTCGCCGCCAATCGCCACTCCGTCGGGTCGACGCGCGGCGACAATGGTCGTGGAACGCATCTTCACTGCATCACCACCTTGCCGTACAGTCGGAGAAGCAGAGCGTAGCTAATCATCGTGAGGCCCAGATACGCAGCGCCGAACCGAATCCCCACACCCACAGGATGGAACGCCAGCGGGACCCGTCTGCTGAACCCCATCAGGAAGTACCAGAAGCACACGCCGCTCAGTCCCCACGCGACCGGCACGAACGCCCATGCGGAGCCGACCTGCCGATCCGGCATCAGCGACGCGTTCCAGTCCCACAGCCCGGCGCGTGTCCCGACATGCTCGAAGGCAAGGCCCACGCACGCCGCGAGCAGCGCCGCCGCCAACGCGCTCACGACCACCGACCACGATGCCCGCAGCCTGACGTAGGCGTACAGCAGCGCGGCGAAAAGAGCCCCTCGGCATGCTTCGACGCCCACCGATACCGGCACGAAGGGCGCCTCCGTGCGCATGTGGAACAGGAACCTGGCCTCCACGAACCCCCAGTCGCCTGTCGCCACGACCGCGCCGGCCACGATCCCGCCGAGAACGGCCCGTCGCTCCTCGCTCGACATCCTCTGCCGCATGGCTCGGCGAAGGGAGACACCCGCCCCGGCCGCCGCCAGGGCGGGCGCCCATGCGTTGCCGGGAATGACGCCGCACAGCGCCAGGATAGCCGCGACCAGGACGTAGATGTCACCCGGCATCGCGGGGTCACCGTCCCTCCGACAGGCGCGCCGCGTTCATCTCGGGGAGACCTGCCTTCACGATCTTGATCTGCGCCTCACGCACATCATACGGCACACGGAACAGGGCGAGTCGTCGCTCGTCAGGGTCGAAGAGCGCGTACGCCGCGCGCGGATCGCGGTCCCTCGGCTGTCCCACCGATCCCGGGTTGATGAGGTAGCGCGCGTCTTCGCGTAACGTCACCTCGGCCCCACCTTCGTAGGGCAACTCGACCGTGCTGCCGTCCCACTGCGCGTAGATGCACGCGCGGTGGGTATGTCCGAAGAACAGGGCGGAACAGTCCATGTGCTCGAACGTCGCGTGCGCGTCGGATGGCGCGAAGATGTAGTAGTCTTCGTCGAACCAACTGCCGTGGCAGAGCCCTACCGCGTCGGTCACCAGCACAGGGCCGCGCGGCAACAGCCGCAGAGCTGCGGCCGCCTCCGGCGAGATCAGCTCGCGCGTCCTGAGGGCCGCATCGCGGGCGATCGGCGAGAATGTGTCCGGTTCCTCGATGCCGGCGACGACTTTGTCGTGGTTGCCACGCACAACGCCCGCCAGGCCCGCCGATCCGAGCCAATCGATAACGAGCTCGGCGTCGGCGCCGTAACCCACCGCGTCGCCAAGGAACCACACCGCGTCGACCCGTCGGGGCTCCATGTGGGCGAGTACAGCCTCAAGCGCCTCGGAGTTGGCGTGTATGTCGCTCAGGATCGCTACGCGCATACGGTCGCCTCAGGACATGTGCGCGGCCGGTACGCGCCCGAGAAGGCCTGCGAATTGGCCACAATAGTACACGCCGCCGCGAGCCCCCGACAAGGCGTCGCCTCGCGTCGGAATCAGCGCCCCCGAGGGCGCCGCCGCAGCGGAATCATGCTCCCGATACGCGCGGCCCTGCCTACATGCGGGCCGCGGTCGGGGAGTGATCGGTTGCCTCGCGCCATTGCGCTTGCCTCGTGTTCCGAGCACAACTACCATAGACGCGTCGGGGCGTAGCGCAGCCCGGTAGCGCACCTGCTTCGGGAGCAGGGGGTCGGTGGTTCAAATCCACTCGCCCCGACCACCTTCCCACACTGCATATTCCGATCGCACAGCATCGGACCGCGTCGTCGCGATCCTCCGGGCGGCTACACGCCAGGTTGCGCGCGCCAGGGCGGTAGACGCGTCCTTGCCGTCCTGCACCCGCGCGGCCCGTCGCGAAGCGTCGCGTACAGCCGCGGGCGGGTATCACGGCACTCCCCCACGCGGCCAGTCAGTGGCCTGGTGTCCACGATGTCCCGCCAGTCGGACGTCACCGACTCGATGACGGCGCCGGATCTCAGGTCCGCCGCGCGCTCCCGGGCGTGAGGATGTGGTGTCATGTGCGCGTGTCACTCGCTTGCCCACGAAGAGCGGCTGGCAACGCGGCAGCATCGCCACTCGGTAGGCGCGGGCCCTGCGCGATGGTAGGCTTCTCGCGCCAACCGGGCCACCGGCCGGGGGCTGGATGCGAGTCGCGCCACCGTGTCGGCAGAGGGAGTTCACCGAGTTGGCGGAGGCAGGACCCAAGCACGACGGAAGCCTGTCGGCGTCGGACGTCCTCCGCGACAGCTACGGATACGGCGAGTTCCGCGGCGACCAGGCAGCGATCATCGACCACATGGTCGGCGGGGGCGACGCGCTAGTCCTGATGCCCACGGGCGGAGGCAAGTCGCTGTGCTACCAGATCCCCGCCATCCTTCGCGATGGCGTCGGGGTTGTGGTGTCGCCGCTCATCGCGCTGATGCAGGACCAGGTGAGTGCGATGCGCCAGATCGGCGTGCGCGCCACGTTCCTGAATTCCACGCTGGAGCCGCGCGAGGCGCACGCCATCCAACGCGGCTTGCGGGCGGGCGACTACGACCTCCTCTACGTCGCCCCCGAGCGTCTGATGACGCCGGAGTTCCTGTCGCTCCTCGATAGCATCGACATCGCGCTGTTCGCCATTGACGAGGCGCATTGTGTGTCCCAGTGGGGACACGACTTCCGCCCGGAGTACATCCAGCTGTCGGTGCTCCACGAGCGATTCCCGAAAGTGCCACGCATCGCGCTGACGGCGACCGCAGACGCAATGACGCAGCGAGAAATCGTCGACCGGCTCCGTCTAGAGGACGCCCGCCGCTACGTCGCCAGCTTCGACCGTCCGAACATCCAGTACCGGATCGGCGTGAAAGATCGGCCCAACCAGCAACTGCACGCGTTCCTGAGCGCAGGGCGCCCAGACGCAGCCGGCATCGTCTATTGCCAGACGCGGAAGAAGACGGAGCAGGTCGCCGCCTTCCTGCGCGAGAAGGGGTACGATGCCCTGCCGTACCACGCGGGGATGGACGCGGACACGCGACGCGAGCACCAGCAACGCTTCCTGCGCGAAGACGCGGTTGTGGTCGTCGCCACCATCGCGTTCGGCATGGGCATCGACAAGCCAGACGTGCGGTTCGTGGCGCACATGGACTTTCCGCAGAACATCGAGAGGTATTACCAGGAGACGGGCCGCGCCGGCCGCGACGGGCTGCCGGCGACGGCCTGGATGGTGTACGGCCTCGCCGATGTCGTGACGTCTCAGCGGTTCGTCGACACGTCCGCCGCGTCGGACGACTACAAGCGCGTGCTGCGCGGCAAGCTCCAGGCGATGCTCGGCCTATGCGAAACGGTGACGTGTCGTCGGCAAGTCGTGCTGCGGTATTTCGGCGAGGAACTGGCGGAGGCGTGCGGCGCCTGCGACACGTGCCTGGAGCCTGTGGACACGTGGGACGGGTCCGTTGCCGCGCAGAAGGCCCTGTCTACCGTCTACCGCACCGGCCAGCGGTTCGGGGTGATGCATCAGATCGACGTCCTGACGGGGAAGTCGACCGAGCGCGTCGTTGGCCTGGGCCACGACAGACTGTCGACATACGGCATTGGCGCCGACGTCCCGGAGAACGACTGGCGCAGCGTGTTCCGCCAACTGGTCGC
>NYZG01000131.1 GCA_002687025.1 Candidatus Poribacteria bacterium | reverse complement strand
CCCGGTGTCACACAGATGGACGGTCCAGTCCTCTCGATCGCCCTCCCATGCATCCACGGCGCCATCGCCGAGCCGCACCGTCAGGTCCCGCTGCAGGGTGTAGTAGTCTCGGAAGTACCGCTTGATGACGTTTCCGAGATACCCACAGGCGACGAAGAACTCCGTGAACCCACAGTGGGCATAGCCCTTCATGAGATGCCAAAGGATGGGCCGCCCGCCGATCTCCACCATGGGCTTGGGCCTCGCGACGGTTTCCTCCTGGAGCCGGGTCCCCATACCTCCTGCCAATATGACTGTCTGCACGGCGGATGACCTATCCTATGGAGTCCACGGAGTCGTTCGTGAGGGCCTTAACCGGCGGCCTGGTAGTCGAGGTACGCTTCTACGACCGTTGCCAACAAGCTCCTGGCTGTACCGCTAATCCTCCCTGAGTCCGGGTCAGCGTCCGGCAATAGCCACGCTGTGCACTCTCCCCAAAGGAGGACACGCAACACGGTTCTGTCTTCTGTCGAGAGGTCTGCATTCTCGACCACGTGGATCATCTGTTGGAAGTACTCGGTGATCGCCGGCCAGTACTCCACCAGAAGGCCGCACATCGTATGGCACTCGGCTCTCGTATCCGACAGCTGGGCCCGCAGCCCCTCCCAACGCGTCAGAAGCGCAGCGCGCTCATGGCGAGGCAACGTCTCGTTCTGGAGCACCCCCTCGAGGGTATCGGACTGTTCCTGGATAGCGTCTCTCAGGGCTTCCCAGACGCGGAAACGCGCCATTGCGGTCGCCGAGGGGTTCTGCTCGTCAAACATCCTCTCGGGGTAGTTGCGCTTGTAGAGGGTAGCATCCGCGGAGTGCGTGAAGCCCCCAAGAGACGCGACGCGGCAGAGGAAGAGAGTGTCGAGTCCCCAGGAGTACTGCGTATCGAGAGCGGCGATGTCCGCATCTCTCGCCGTCGCCGTGCGGAACAGACCGTAGATGGCGTTCGCCTCCCCGCTTCGCCCGGCAGCGAGACACAGTGACGCCAGCCGCCCGAACAGACCTGTACGACGACCCAGATCCCGCAGCGAGCGCCACACCGTGGACTCACCGGCAGGACTGATTTCGTGCACGTCCCCAAACGCCAGCGCGGCAGACGGATCCGCCTCGAGCGCGCTGCGTAGCGACGCGACGTAATCCGCGTTCCGCAGGTCATCGTGCGCGGCCCACATGAAATAGGGCGTCCGCGCCTGGTCCAGCACGAATTGGAAATTCGCCCCGGCGCCGAGGTTCGCCGGATGTCGCACGAACTCGATGCGAGCGTCGTCATCGGCGTGCTCGCGACAGATATCCTCGGTGCCGTCGGTGGACGCGTTGTCAGAGATCAGGAGTCTGAAACTCGGGTAGGACTGCGTGCGGAGGCCCGTGATGGCCACGTCCAGGTAGGCCTCGCCGTTGTAGACAGGTAGCCCGATCGTGACGTCGACCGTCGTGTCTATGGCATCCGCCACATCATAGTCCTGTGTGGTGGCCGCAACGTCGCGACTGGGGTCGTGCCAGGGCTGAGGACCCCCGAACGGCAGCAGGTATACCATAGCAGCCCGATGCGAGGAAGCCGCCCGCACGCCACGGGCGACCGTGGACCTTGCGATCTCGCGCTTGCGCTACCACAATCGTCCTGAGCTCCGGCACTCGCATGGCCCGCGGGCCGGGCTCGGCGAGGACTGCGCAGGTGGGCGGCAAGGCACGGCTCGCCAGCGCTGTGCATGACTCCAGACAGCAGAGATAGCGACCTGTATGCCACGGATTTCCGATCTCAACAGCATGGAACGGCACCTAGAGGTCCGTGTTCGTCAGGTCACGGGACACGGCCTGGACGGAGACCGCGCCCAACCAAAGGTCACGGTTGCAAGCTCGATGGGCTTCACGATGCACGGGCCGCTCGGATGGGGGCCGGTATTCACCGAGTACATGACGCCGGTTCTGCATGCGGCCGGGTATGAGCCTCTCCAGACGTTCCTTACCTTAGTGGCAACCGAAGACGGCGGAGCTTTCCTCGACATTGGCGCAAACCAGGGGTACTTCAGCCTACTCGCCGCGGCGAACGCGCGGGCGGAACTGAGCGTCCACGCTTTCGAGCCGGTTGACTATTACCACAGCATGCTCGCCGCCAACGTCGCGGCCAACGACCTGGGGGGCAGCATCACTACGCACCAGGTTGCGCTGGGATCCAAGCGGGGAAGGCAGCCTGTCTACATGCACGGCCCGTCGTCGTCTCTGATACCGGACTGGCTCATGCTGCACTCAGGAAAGGCGGCTTCGGAGGGTGTGGCCGATGTCGAAGTGGAACGGCTCGACGACATCTTGGATCCGGACAGCGTTGCCCATCCCATTGCCATCAAGCTGGATGTCGAGGGCTATGAACGGGACGTTATCCGTGGCGGCGCGCGGTGGTTTCGGCATCCACAGACAGCCTGCATACTCCTGGAAGCGGCCCATCCCGAGGTAATCCACCGCGCGGGTGACGTCCTCGCAGCGCTTCGCGCGTGGGGTTTCGACTGCTATGGCCTGACTCTTGTGCGCCGTATGGAAGGCCCGGCGCGCCACGACCCGCATTTGGTTCCCTACCAGCAGGCCCTGGCGCTCAATAGGGATCAGTGGCCCGACGAATGGCTGTGCGTCCAGCGATCACACGCCAAAGCCGACGCGATACTCAACTCCATATCCCTGTATCCGCTGTTCATGGCTACCAGGCTGCTGGCAGGCGATCGGCTTGGGGCTCTTGCAGACGAGCTGGCCCGCGGAACTCAGCCGGGCGATCAGTAGACGCGCGCGCCGCGGCCGCCGGGCGTGCGGGGACGTGTTCCGCTCCGCCCCTACCGGGCCTGTCGCGGGCACAATGAGCGGCGTCTGCTCCCGGGAGCCGGGGCTGTGTCGGGGGCGTGGAATGCGGCGTCGGGTCCGTACGGGTACACTGTCGCACAGTAACGCGCCGACGACGCGAAGAGGAGTACCGGCGGATGAAACGCAACGCATTCTACATGTTCCTCGGCGGGCTGCTCGTGTTCGCGGGGCACGTCGCGTCGAGCGTCTTCACGCAGGACGCGCGCGGTCAGGGCGGAGCGGACTCGCAACACATCGACCACCTGACATGCCGGTCTATCGACGTGATAGGCGCGGACGGGCAGAGGCGCGTCAGCATCGCAGCCGGCGCCGAAGGCGGGATGCTCGCCGTGTGGGACTCAGGCAGCAGCGTCGCAGCGTTGATGGCCGCCGATGACGAAGGCGGCGTCATCTCGGTGCACGGCGCGCGCGGCGAGGCCGTCGAAGGCGCAGAGGGTCGACAGGGCGCCAAGAACCAGGTTGTGCTGAAGGCCACGACCGCCTCCAGCAGGCTATGGTTGCTCGGACCCGACGGAGGCAGGCGCATCGCTCTCGATGCCAACGCCCTCGGCGGTGACATGTCGTTCTACGACACCCAGGAGAAGGCGCGCGCGACGCTGCTCGTGCTGCCCGAAGGCGTTGAGTTCGCCCTACGCGCGCGCGACGAGACGAAGCGCGCCGTCGTGGCCGTGACGCCGAACGATGCCGGGGCCGTACAGACGTTCCACCCGGAAGGCGAGCGATCCGGCAGCATGCCGGACTTCTAGGCTTCTATGCGAAGATCCCTCACCGTCGTCGCGCTGGCGATTATGTTGGCCGTGCCATCGGACGTCGCGTTCGGGTTTTCGAAGACGGCGCAGAAGGTGGCTTTCGCGGCGGGGCTGCTCGCCTTCGGCGGCGTGGTTCGCGCGCTCATCCGACGTGACAGAGACCGGACGGCCGAGCGGATTCGCGAACTGAGGACGATCTGGGGCGAACCCGTCGAAGTCACGACCACCGATAAGGGCTTCGACACGATTCGGGTGGAGACGTATCAGCGCGATGGACGATCCGCGTGGGCGACTTTCCGGAATGGGCGGCTCACCCATATCCGCTTTGCGGCGCGGCGCGGCGTTAGCCGTGATGGCGCTGGCAGTGTCGGCGATGTGCGCCACGCCGGCCGAGGCGGCCGACCGCTACTTGTTCGACCGGATTCATAGCGACCTCAGCAACGACATCCTCGATGGCATCGTCCCGGTCATCAACGACTTCGGGTCGAGCCGATATGTGATCGGCGCGGTGCTGCTCACGACGGTTCTCGGCGCCGAGAAGATGCGCGACACGGGACTTCTCGTGGGCGCCGGCTTCGCGGCGTCATCGCTTACAGCCCTGGCGCTGAAACGCGCCATTGGGCGGCCCAGGCCGCTGAACCCCGAGGACACGCGCTCCATGCCCTCCGGGCACGCCACGGTGGCGTTCTCGGCGGCGACGGCGTTGGCGCATCGCTATCCGCGGTGGCGCTTCGCGTTCTACACTGTGGCCGGAGGGGTCGCGTTCGCGCGGGTCTACCTCGGGCGACACTACCCGAGTGACGTGCTCGCGGGTGCGGCCGTTGGCGTGGGAGTGACGCGCCTGGTGCTTCGACGCGAGCGCGGTATCCTATCGGTCCGCTTCTAGCCCTACGGTTCGGCGCCGGCGATGAATCGCTTTCTTATCATCCGGTTGGGGTCGCTCGGGGATGTCGTGCTGACGTCGCCCGTGGCGCGCGCTCTGCGCGCCGCGTTCCCCTCGGCGCACATCGCGTTCCTCACGTCGACGCGCTTTGCCCCGCTCTACGCGTCCGACCCCCACGTCGACGAGGTGTTGAGCGTGGACCGCGCGCGGACGAATCGCGATGTAGGCGCCATCGCGTCCCTCGCGCGGCGGATTCGCGAAGGACGGTATGATGTCAGCATCGACCTGCACAGGAAGCTGAAGACCGCGGGCATTGCTCGTCTCGGGCGTGTGCAGACGCGGGTAGGGGGCTCGGTGTTGGACACCGTCCGCGTGGCTCTCGACGGGTCGGGCCATGCGTCAGAGCACGCGCTCGCGGCCCTCGCGCCCCTCGGCATCTCGGACGACGACGCGCGACCCGAGGTGTTCGTGTCCTACGAGGACGAGGCCGCTGCGATCAGGCTGCTGCGCGACCACGGCATCGACCCCACCGACGACCGCATCCTGGGCATCTTCCCGGGAGCCGGGTGGGAGCCGCGCGCGTGGATGCCGCAACGGTTCGCCGAGGTCGCGCGGCGCGCCATCGACGAGGACGGTATGCGCGTCGTCGTAGTCGGCGCGGAGAAGGATCGCGGCTCTACCGACCACATCGCGGCAAGCCTCGGGGACGCCGCCGTCGTGCTCATGGACCTTCCGCTCGGAGTCCTGGCGGGAGTACTGAAGCAGTGCGCCAAGTTCGTATCCAACGACACGGGACCGATGCATCTCGCGGTCGCCGTGGGGACGCCTACCCTGGCGCTCTTCGGCCCGGGGAACTTCGAGCGCTTCGCTCCTCGCCATGCGCCGCACGTGGGCATCCGTGAGCACATCGCGTGCAGCCCATGCAAGCAGTTCAGCAACCACTGCCGCGACAACGTCTGTATGCAGCTCATCACCGTCGATCGCGTCTGGAGCGAGGTCGAGTCGCTGGACGCCGCGGAAGCCGGGGGCGCATGAATCCTGCCTGATTACGACTCGATCCTGGGTACTCATACGGGCGGATGGATCGGGGACATGGTCCTCATGGGCCCCGCGCTCCGGGCGTTGCGCCTCGCTTGCCCGTCGGCACACATCGCGCTGCAAGTTCGGCCTCTCGTGCAGGCCCTGATGGAGCGCCATCCCCACGTGGACGAGGTAACCCCGTGGGAAAAGCACGCTGGGGCGAGACGCGGCATGCTGGACGTAGCGCGGGGTCTCCGTCGTCGGTCGTTCGACGCCGCCGTCGTGTGGCACCCGACATCAGTGAGCAGCGCGGCTACCGCCTGGCTCGCCCGAATACCCGTTCGTGTCGGCAGTCGCGTGTCCGGTCGCGGGCTGTTCCTTACACGGAGTTGTCCGGCCCCAACCGGGCACGAAACGAGCCGGTATATGCGGCCACTCGAACTGTTGGGCATTTCGCCCAGTGCGCTCGCGGACACGGACACCTACTTCTGGCACGACGACGGCGATCGCGCGTTCGCGGCGGGCCTCTTCGCCGAGCACGAGCTGGGCGGGCCTACCGTAGGCATGCATCTTGCGAGTACGTGGTTGACGAAGCGTTGGGAACCGGGACGGTTCGCCGCCGTCGCCCGGTCGCTCGCGGAGGCGGGCGCGCGCGTCCTTGTCACGGGAGCCGCGTCAGACGGGCCGCTACGTGACGCGTTCATGCATGAGGCCCGGAGCGTGGATGTCGTGGACGCCGTCGGCCGCTGCGATCTCTTCGGACTCGCGGCCCTCATTGAGCGTTGTGACGCATACGTCACAGTGGACTCGGGCCCTATGCACATCGCGGCGGCTGTGGGGACGCCAGTCGTGGCGCTGTTCGGTCCGACGGACCCCGCGCGTCACGGCCCGGTTGGCGCAGGTCACAGCATCGCGCAGGCGTCGTCGCCGTGCAGGCCGTGCTATCGACGTAGCTGCGGAATCCGTGACAAAAACCTGTGCATGAGGTCTGTAGAACCGGAGGATGTAGCGTCGCGGGCCAGGCGGGCGATCGCACAGGACGACGGGAGGCCGGAGTGAGCGCGAGATCGAACCACAGCGCGGACGACATGGGCATAGGCGCGTTTCAGACGACCATCGAGGACACCTACTTCGACCGCGACTCCGCTCGAGGCGTGGACCGTACGTTCACGTGGTTCGTCGAGGAGGTGGGCGAACTCGCCAAGGAAATCCGGCGCGACCCCCGCGACACGCAGCGCCTCACCGAGGAGATGAGCGATGTCCTTGCGTGGCTGACGACGCTGGCTAGTCTGCTCGACATCCCCATGACCGAGTGCGCGCGACGGTACGCCGACGGCTGCCCGAAGTGCCATCGCACGCCCTGCGAGTGCTGACGCGATCTCGGTAGCTTCGCTTCCCGTCACCGGTGGACGCCGCCATGATCGACGAGACGACCGACCTGTTGGGGCTTCGCCGTCCTGGGGCAGAACACGCGCACGCCATGCCCCTAATCGGGCGGACCGAGGAGTGTTCGATCCTGGCGGAGATGTTGGCCGGGTGTGTTCGGGGCTCCGGCCAGATGGCAACCGTCGGCGGGCACGCGGGCGTGGGCAAAACGCGCCTCGCCGAGGAGCTCAGGAGACACTCGGATCGAACGTACGGCGACGGCGTCACGTGGCTCTGGGGAGGCGCGGAGGCGCACGCCCCACGCGGGTTCCAGGCCGTCCGCCAGGCGCTCGGTTCATTCCTGTCGCATCGCGGCCTTCTGCCGTCGGAAATGAGCTTTTACGAACTGCAAACCACTCTCGCCAGGACATTGCTCGACGAAACGGACCTGGCGCGGCGCGAGATCGACGACACCAGTGAGGCCCTGGCCCGCTTCCTCACGGGTCCGGACGATACGCCCGGATGCCACAAGGTCTGGGACGCGGAACAGGCCAAGAGCGCGGCATTGCATGCGCTCCACGCGTTCTTCCTGGGGTTGGCGTGGCGACAGCCTACCGTCCTCGTGATGGACGACTACCACTGGGCGGACACACCCACTGCGCAACTGGCGTGGCGTCTCGCCGAGGTCGCCGACCAGGCCCCGCTGTTTCTGGTCGCGCTGTACCGGCCGCCGATCGACGGCGAACGTGGCGGCCTGCTGGCGGCCGGCGGCAAGCTCGATGCGCGCTGCGCGGCCCTCTACCTCGAGGATTTGGATCCGTGCGCCGCGGTCGAACTCACGCAATCGCTGACGCGAATCGACCCGATTTCCGAGGCGCTCGCTTCCGCCGTCCTGTATCGCTGTGGCGGCAATCCCCTGCTCATCGAGGAGACGTTGCGCCCGTTGGTGGACGGCGAGATGACCGAAGAGCGCCTGCTGACGACGCCCGTGCCCACGACGGTGCAGGAGGCCGTGCGCCGTCGCCTGGCGACGCTTCCCGTGGAAGCCCGAGAGACTCTGGGCGTGGCGTCGGTAATCGGTCCTCGGTTCAGCGTCGAGCTGCTGCGGACGGTTTCCGCCGATCCGATGCGTGTGGGGTCCGCGCTGGGAGAGCTGCGTCGGCGCCAGCTGGTCGTGGAGCAGGTGTCACGGGCCCAGAAGCTGTTCGCGTTTCGCCACGTGCTGCTACGCGAAGCCGTCTACGAGTCACTGCCTGAAACCGAACGCACGCGGGTTCACCTCGCCGTGGCGCGCGCGCTGGAGGAGGGCTCCGAGCGCGACATCGCCGAACAGGTCGGAGAGATCGGCCTCCACTACGCCGCCGCGGACGTACGAGGCAAGGCGGTCGAGTATCTCGTGGCCGCGGGCAATCGCGACAGAGCCCTGTACGCCAACGAAAGCGCCGTCGAGCACTATGAGGGCGCTCTCGATACCCTCCGCCGTGACGACGATCCAGAGCAAGACAAGAAGCGCATCCTCGACCTCACCATCCGCGTTGGCGGTATTCGCGCGCGTCTGGGCGACATCGGCATGGCGGAGGCGCGCTTCATCGAGGCGATCGCCCTGGCGCGCGAACTAGGCTGCGACGCGGAGTACCTCGGCAGGCTCATGGCGCGGCTGGCGGACGCGCAATTCTGGCAGCAACGCAAGGAGGAGGCGCGAGCGACGACTCGCGAGGGTCTGCTTCTCGTCGGCGATCGGGAGGGGTCGCCCGCGCGCGTCGCGCTGTTGGCGTGCCTTTGCTCGACGCTACAACACCTGCCCTCCCGATCCCAGCGCGATGACGCCATCGATGAACTGGAGGCGGCGCTTGTCGACGTGCCCTATTTCGGCGGCGTGGCGGAGGCTTACTATCGCGTCGCGTGCGCGCGCATGTATCGCGCTCGGAGGCGCCCCTCTCTGTGGCCGCAGGCGCTACAGTGTCTGATGAAGATGGAGGCCCTTTGCCGCCAGCATGGCGATGGACGCGGCTTGGCCCGTTGCTATCACGGCATGGCCGACCTCTACGTGGCTCGCGAGAGGGAACCGGGGCAGGCGATAAAGTTCTTCGAGCGCAGCCTGGAGCAGGCAATCTACCTGAGCGACATGCGGCTGATCTTCGAGGGTCATTTGGAGCTGGCGCACATCATCATGGTCAGCGATGGCCCGATGGACGAGGCGGAGAAGCACATCCACGCGGGCGTGGCGGCGATGCGGCGACTGGAGGCGGCAAGCGGCTATGTCGCCCTGGCGCCGGAACGCTTCGAGCTCATCGGCGACGAATACGGCCGACGCGGCCACTACGCGCAGGCGACGGAGTTCTGGATACGCTCGGTGCAGTGTGGCGCTTCCGCCTTCCTGCATCGTCGACTGCTCATGAAACTGGAGTGGCGATACATCACCGAAGGCCGCCACGACGAGTTCCCAGCGCTCTGTCGGGAACTGCGGCACAGGATAGGGCCCGCCCCCGGCTCAGCCCTGCGGTATCCATATCTCAGACCGGCCGATCCCTCGTCGGCATTTATCGTCCGCGACCGGGCCTATGCCCTCTCAACAGGCGAATCCGGCCCGTGGCGGTGGGTCGACCCAGTCGGCGGAGGCGCGCGTGAACTCGACGCGGGCGTCGGCCTGATGGTGACCGCGCCGATAAAGGCTGTTGGGCGCATGGAGCCGCCGGAGTGCCCACACCTGCTGCGGCCGATCTCAGGCGCGTTCGCGGCCGAGACGGTGCTACGCGACCTCGACCAGGCAGCGGGTGGCTTGCTGCTTTGGGCGACCGAGGACGAGTATGCCGTCGTGGGCAAGTGGTTCTACGGCGCCCGCGACATACGCACGGTGACGTGCGCGGGCGGCGACCCAGGAACGGTTGGAAGGGGTCTCCTACCGACTGGCGACCTGCTGTAT
>NYZG01000130.1 GCA_002687025.1 Candidatus Poribacteria bacterium | reverse complement strand
GCCGCCCCGATTACGACCATGGCGCATGTCCACGCCAACCGCGCGTTGCGTTGCCGGTCCATCCTGACGCCCTCCGGTTCTGTTACTTGCGGACCACCATCCGTCGGATTTCTCTATGACCACCGGCGCGTAGCTCGTACAGATACAGGCCGCTGGACGCCCGCTCGCCGATTTCGTCCCGCCCGTCCCAGTACACGGCGTCTTCTCTGCTGCGATAGATCCCGCGCTCCAGCCTGCCAAGGTCGATCCGGCGGACGAGTGCGCCCTGCATGTCGTACACGCTGACCATGACGTCGGCCGCCTCCGACAGGTCGAAGGGAATCCACGTCTCGGGGTTGAAGGGGTTCGGGTAGTTGGCGAGGAGCGCCGTCGGGGCGACCTGAGCGGCGACGATTGGCATGGTGAAGCTGAACCCCCACGGCCCGGCGTCGTCGGCGACCACGCTCAAGACGAGCGTCACGTCGTGCGGCGTCGCGTTCGGCGAGATGTCGAGGACCAGCCCGTTGTTGTTGCGCCCCACACCGACGGGCCACGAGTCGTGCGTGACGAACCCGGATACGACCTCGACATCCGAGTCCAGCACGACCAAGCTCGCCTGCACATTGCTGCCGGCGCCTGGGCCGATGTTCATGAGTCTGAATCGGGGGAAGACGCGCTCGCCTGGGTTCACGTCGCCATCAGCGCCGCCACCCGGGATCGGCTCCCACACCCACGCGTTGCGCAACGTGAAGTCCGGTGGCAGGACGACGATGGGGACGGTCAACGTATAGAGGAAGGGGTCGGCGTCGTCCGCGGTCACCGTCAACACGACCTCCACGTCGCGTGGCTGGGCGCTGGCCGACACCTCGATCGGGAAGGCGAACTGACGGCTGCGTTGCCCTGGCGTGGGAGTCCAGCTCTCAAGTGGGTCCACCGTGCCGGTCACCGCGATGTCCGAGCCATCGACGCTGAGGCTCGGCTGCACGTTGTAGAGCGCGCGCGTGCCGTCATTGCCCACGCTGAACGTGATCGTCACCGTTTCGCCTGGGTTGGCTGCACCGTCGTCGTTGCCGCCTGGTAGGTCATCGGACATGTTGGTCGAGCGGACGCGGAGGCCGGACACCGCGCCCACGGACACCGGGATTTCGACGCGCCACGGCCCGCCGTTGTCCGCGGTGACGATTACCACGACGACGGTGTCATGCGGGATCGCGGTCGCGGCGATATCTATCCAGAGCGAACCGACCGTCCAATCGTGGCCCACGGCGAGCGAGTCAAGACTCGCGGCGGCCGTTGGCCCGGTGATGTCCGGGTCGGTCACAACGAGCGTCGCTCTGAGGTCGGTGGCCGCTTCGGTGCCGATGTTCCGCAGGCGCAGACGCGGCAACACGCGCTCGCCGGGCTCGGGGATGTTGTCCCGCCGATCAGGATCGTACACCCAGGTGGATTCCGCCACGAGGGATACAGGCGCGGATGTGATCGGGAACGTGTATCGGAACGCCCACCTCACCGCGCCATCCACCTCGACACTGACGCCGAACGCGACATCCCTCGGTCGCGTCAGCCTGTCGATGTCCACCACGAAGCCGTCGTTGTTGCGCGCCTCGCCGGCCGGCCACGACTCGTGGCGGACCTCCCCGGTGACCACCGTGACGTGCTGGTTGCCCGTTGTCAGGCGCACGACCACGTCGCGTCCCTCCGCGACACCGACGTTCCTCAGGCGAATGCGAGGGAATACCCGTTCGCCGGCCTCCATCTCGCCATCGCCATCCCCTCCCGGAGCGGGGTCGAATACCCACGCGTTCCGCTGCACGAACTCAACCGGCCGGTAGACGACCGGGAACACGAAGGGGAACTCCCACGGTCCCCCGTTGTCCGCGGTTACACGCACGATCGCCGTAACGTCGTGTGGCGTGGCGTCGGACGCGATGCGGATCGCGAACCCGTTGTGCGTGAACGCAGCGCCCGGCTCCCAACGCGCCCGGTTCATCGCTCCACGTATGACCGTGACGGCCGCGTCGTCGAACTCCAGTGCTGCGAGGACGTTAAGCGCCGTGCTGGGGCCGCTGTTCAGCAAGCGCACGACCGGCAAGACACGTTCTCCGGGACTGGCGCTTCCGTCGCGATTCCCGCCCGGCTCGGGATCGAATAGCCATGAGCGACGGTGCGCGATCTCGACTCGCGGCGCGCCGATAGAGAGCGCGACGACGAACTCCCACGCCTCGCCGCCGCCGGTGGTAACGCGCGCGAGCAGATTCGTCTCACGCGCCGTCGCGTCCGGCGCGATGTCGAGGACGAAGTCGCTGTTGTTTCGCGCGACGCCAGCGGGCCAGGTGGCGTGCGTCACCTGTCCTTGCGTGATGACGACATCTGGATCAGACGTGGATAGCGTAACGGCGACATCGACGGCATCACCCGTACCGACGTTCCGCAGGCGGACACGTGGGAGGACGCGCTCACCGGGCGTGGCGAGGCCGTCCCTGTTGCCACCTGGCGCAGGATCGAACAGCCACGAGCTACGGAACGCGAACTCTGGCTCATGCCCGACGATCGGGACGATCACGCTGAATTGCCAAGGGTCTACGCCGTCCACGGCAACGATGACGAACAGCGACGCGCTGTGAGATCCGGCCGCCTCCGCGATATCCACAAGGAACACCGTCTCGCGCTCCTCGCCGGCGGGCCAACTCGTGTGGATCGCCTCCGCCACGATGGGTGATACATCGGGATCGAGAGTCTGCAACCCAACGCGCACGCCAACGCCATCTACTGCCCCGTCGTTGCGGAAGCGCACACCAACCCGCACGCGCTCGCCGGGCTCCACAGCGCCGTCGCCATTTCCGTGGGGTACGGGGTCCTCGATCCGGTCGTCGAGTTTGGTGAAGCGCAGCGGCGCGGTGGCCACGGGGAACGTCACGATGAAGCGCCACGGCCCGCCGTCGTCGCCGGTGACGGTGACGATTGCGGTAACGTCGTGGGGCTCCGCCGCGGCGGCTATCGTGACGTTCCAGCCGAGCTCTACTGCAAGTCCGACCGGCCACACGCTGTACACCGGCGCGTCCGTGCTGATATCGGCGTCGGGATCGTCCGTCGTCAGCGTCGTGCGCGTGTCTCTGGCGTCGGCACTGCCCACGTTCTGGAGCGATATGCGCACCGACACCTTCTCCCCGGGGTTCGCCAAGCCGTCGGAGTTCGCCCGCGCGTCGTCGACCCACGCGCTCCTCGCGACGAATTCAGGCCCCGCCGCCGCGATACCCGCGATGCCGCCACCGGCTGGGTCAAGCCGGTAAATGCTCGCGGCGTGAGCGGAACCCGTGAGCACCGTGAGCGTCGCCAGGGCGCATGTCCATCCCGACCGATACAGCCGCTTACCACGCACGTTCCTGCCTCCCTCGTGTCACTACTTCTGGACGATCATCCTGCGAATCTCTCGATGCGCTCCCGCGCGCAATCCGTAGACATAGACACCACTCGACGCCGCTTCGCCGACTTCGTTCCGTCCGTCCCAGTACGCCGCGGTCGTTCTACGCCGGTAGGAGCCGGCCGGCAGCCATCCGAGATTGAGCCGGCGTATCGGCCGTCCGACAGTGTCATAGATGCGGACGGTGACCTCGGCTGCCGCGGACAGGTCGAAGGGAATCCACGTCTCGGGGTTGAATGGATTCGGGTAATTGGCGAGGAGCGCCGTCTCCGCGATAAACGGCACGATGATAGGCATGCTCACATCGAACTGCCACGGCCCGCCGTTGTCCGCCGTCACGCTCACCGTCGCGCTCACTTCGTGAGCAGTGGCGGTCGGTGAGATTTCCAAGACGAAGCTGTGGTTCCGGGCTTCGCCGACGAGCCACGTATCGTGTGTCATGACGCCGTCCACAATGGCGACATCGTCGTCGTTGATGACGATGCTGACTTGCGCGTTCTGCGCCGCGCCGCCCGCGTTCCTGAGACGGACGCGCCATTGCAGGCGCTCGCCCGGGTTCGCCAGCCGATCGAGGTTGCCTCCCGGAGCCGGGTCCCAGATCCAGTAGCTACGCTGTTCTATTTCGGGCGGCCTGTCGACGATGGGGATGGTAAAGCTGAACTGCCACGGGCCGCCGTTGTCGGCCGTCACGCTTACGATGGCCGCGACGTCGTGCGCCGACGCCGCTGGGCTGACATCCACGACGAAGCCGTGGTTGTTGCGGCCGACTCCGCCCGGCCATGTATCGTGCGTGACAAGACCAGACGTCACCTCGATATCGGTGTCGTCAATGAGCAGCGTCGCCCGCACGTTCTGGGCGGACGCCACACTCGCATTGGTGAGACGCACGCGCGGCAGAATCGTCTCTCCGGGGTTCGCGACCTTGTCGTTATTCGCCCGCGGAGCCGGGTCCCAGATCCAGTCGCTGATGTATTGCAGATCAATCGGGGGGACCGTCACGTGGAAGGCCACCGTAGATGTCGTTACCTGATCGCCGACGCGCGCCCGCACGACCAGAGTGACGTCGCGCTCGGCGCCACCGCGCCCGACATCGAGCACGAACCCCGTGACAAAGGTGTTTTTCCAGCTAGCTAGGCTCGAGAGCACCGCCTCCCCGCTGACGATGGTCACATCGACATCCGCAGTCTCTAAGGCGATGTGTATGTCCTCCGCGTCACTCGGTCCGAAGTTGGCAACGCGCAAGATCACATCTATCCGATCGCCGGCGTCCGCGTCGAAATCCCGGTCGCCGTCACGCTCGACATCCGCGAGGTCCATAGCGAAGGCCCTGATGTCCGCCGTCCTGCTGACCGGGATCACATAGCCGAACTGCCAGGGACCACCGTTGTCCGCCGTGACACTCAGCACGATCCGCAAATCGTGCGGAGTGGCGGCCGGCGATATCACCAGCCTGAGATCCTCATTGTCGCGGCGTTCTCCGGCAGGCCACGTCTCGTGGAACACCTGCCCGGTCGTGACCGTCACGTCTGGATCGTCGATGACCATCGTGACGCGCACGTTCACGGCGGTATGCGAGCCGATCTGCGTTAGGCCGATGCGCGGCCGGATGGTCTCGCCGGCGTCCGCGACGCCGTCCTTGTTAGCCCTGTTTCCGACATCAAGGATCCGCCGATCGAGAGCCACGAACTCCACTGCGGGCGCCACGATCGGGAACGTGGCGAAGTAGCGTGATTCCCCGGCGGCAGAGGCCACGGAGACGGACAGCCTGACGTCATGTGGCAGCGCATCTGGCGCGATGTCCAGCGCGAACCCGACGTTGTTGCGGGCCCGACCTGCGTCCCACGCCGAATGGTCGACGGCGCCGGCCACGACCGTCACGTCCGGATCGTCCGTCGTCAGTACGACGCTCACGTTCGCCGCCGCGGCCGTCCCGACATGGCGCAGTCGGATCCTTGGCAGCACGCGCTCTCCGGCCTCGGCCTGACCGTCACGATCGCCGCCGGGCTCAGGGTCGAATATCCAGGAGTTCCGAAGCGCGAACTCCACCGGCCTGTATTCGATGGGGAACGTATAGACGAATTGCCACGAGCCGCCGTCACGGCTACTTGGATGGTCACGTCGTGCGGTGTCGCGTCGAGAGCGATGTCCAGCGCCAGGCCGACGTTGTTCCGCGCGGCCCTGGGCGCCCATGTGGCGTGGCTCACATTGCTGCTGGCGACGGTCACGTCCGGGTCGAGTGTGGACAGCGCCACGCGGACATCGTGTGCGATGTCGAGACCTGCGTTCTGCAAACGAGCCCTGGGGAATACCCGTTCGCCGGGATTCGCGGCGCCGTCGCGGTCGCCCCCGGGTTCCGGGTCGAAGAGCCAGAAGTTGCGCTGCGCGAACTCGACGGCCGGCGCCACGATGGGCAAGGTGACGTCGAAGCGCCACGCGCTGCCGTCCGCGTCCACGACATCGACGACCAACGCCGCGTCGTGCGGCTGCGCGTCCGGGGCTATGTCGAGCACCAGCGCCTCGTTGTTCCGCGCGGCGCCGGCGGGCCACGTCCCGTGCGTCGCCTCGCCACTAACGACCGTAACATCGGCATCCAACGTGGAGAGCGACACACGCACGTCGCGACCGTCCCCATCGCCATCGTTGCGCAGTCGTATGCGCGGGAAGATGCGCTCGCCGGGGCGGGTG
>NYZG01000129.1 GCA_002687025.1 Candidatus Poribacteria bacterium | reverse complement strand
TGGATGAGCGAGGAGATCGAGCACGCCAAGGGCGACCGCGAGGACCCGCCCGTGTGGGACTTCGAGGAGGAGAAGAAGTTCTGCAAGCAGTGCGGGCTGGCGCTGCACGACGAATACGCCCCCTGCCCCGCCTGCACGAAGAAGCACCGTGTCATGTTGCGCATCTTCTCCTATCTGCGGCCGTACAAGGGCGCGGCCGCCATCATCATCGCCTTTCTGATGCTCACCACCGTCGTCACACTCGTGCCGCCGTACTTCAACGTCATCGTCATCGACGACATTCTGCGGTTGGGCGGCGGCGGCGCGGACGCCGACCTGTCCGCAGCTCCGCTGAAGCGGTTCTTCCGCAACATAGAGTCCGCTGCGGTGGCCCTATCCATCACGGTCGGGCTGCTGGTGCTCACGCACATCCTGACCCACGTCCTCGACATCTTCCGCGGGCGCCTGGCGGCGTGGCTGACGTTCCACATCGTCAGCGACATCCGTACCGAGCTATACGCCAAGCTGCACAGCCTTTCGCTCCGGTTCTTCGACAAGCGCAAGACCGGCACGGTCATCTCCCACATCACCGAGGACAGTTCGCGACTCCAGTTCTTCCTGCTGGAGAGCCTGAGCTTCATCGTCATCGACATGCTGATGCTCTTCGGCATCGGCATCATGCTGTTCTGGCTGAATTGGCGCCTGGCGTGCTTCGTGCTCATCCCCGTGCCGATGATAATCTTCGGCGCCGGGTGGTTCTGGAAGCGCGTGCGTAGCCTGTGGCATCGCGCCTACCGTCGCAGCTCCAAGCTCTACGACGTCGTCGGAGACTCGGTGTCCGGCATCCGCGTCGTGCGCGCGTTCGGCCGGCAGACTGGCGAGGTCGAGCGATTCGGCGAGGCCAATGTCGACTCGCGCGACTACTTCATCAACGCCGAGCGCATGTGGGCGACGTACTATCCCATCCTCGGCTTCACGGTGACGCTCGGGTCGCTGATAGTGTGGTATGCGGGAGGCCTGCAGGTGTTGTCGGGAGACATCTCGCTTGGCAGGTTGATGGCGTTCCAGAGCTACCTCGGCATGTTCTACGGTCCCTTGCGCCACATCAGCCCCGTCATCAACTGGGCATCGCGTTCGATGACGGCGGCCGAGCGCATCTTCGAGGTGATCGACTCCGAGGCCGAGCAGGAGGACGACGGCACGTTGGTGTCGGTACCGAGCGTCGCGGGCGAGGTGCAGTTCACCAACATGACGTTCGGATACGACGCGCACAAGCCCGTGCTGCGCGACATCAACCTGCACGTCAAGCCCGGCGAAATGATCGGCCTGGTAGGCCACTCGGGCGCCGGCAAGTCGACGATGATAAACCTCATCTGCCGCTTCTACGAACCCGACTCGGGTCTGCTCGAGATAGACGGCGTAGACATCACGCAGATACGCCTGGAGGACCTGCGGCGGCAGATCGGCGTCGTCTTGCAGGAGCCGTATCTCTTCTCCGGCACGATCGCCGAGAACATCGCCTACGCGCACCCGGACG
Source organism: Candidatus Poribacteria bacterium (assembly GCA_002687025.1). Classification (GTDB taxonomy): domain Bacteria; phylum Poribacteria; class WGA-4E. Next base: position 8,375 of record NYZG01000129.1, on the reverse strand, counting down.
CCTCCATGGAGCAGGTAATCGCCGCCGCGAAAGCCGCGAACGCCCATGAATTCGTCGTGAAGTTCCCCGACGGATACGACACTCAGGTAGGCGAGCGTGGCGGAAGGCTGTCGGGTGGCGAGAGGCAGCGGATATCCATCTCCCGCGCCATCCTCCACAACCCGCGGATACTCATACTCGACGAGGCGACATCGTCCGTCGACGTGCAGACCGAGCAGAAGATCCAGCAAGCCATCGACCGGCTCGTACAGAACCGCACCACCTTCGCCATCGCGCACCGGCTATCCACGCTGCGCAACGCCGACCGCCTGTTGGTGTTGGACAAGGGCAAGGCGGTCGAGTGCGGGTCGCACGAGGACCTGATGGAGCAGAAGGGAGTCTACTTCAAGCTCGTCGAGACGCAGCGGAAGGTTTCCGAAATCCGGTCCAAGCAGACAGCGGTGGAGGGGTAGGACGCATGAGCGACAACGGAGCCGACAAGGCGATCGCGGCGTCGGAGACGGCGGCGCCCATGGAGCCGGGGGCCGGCCCCGACGACTTCGTGCCCCGTTACTTCGAGCCGGAGCGCGTCCGGATGTATCGTTCCCCGATGGGATCGGCGCGCCTGGAGCTCCTCGACGAGGTATGCTACGCGCGCGTTGCGGTGCGTCAAATACTCCCGCTGAGCGACCCAGACCACTACATCTCCATCTGGTCCGGCGACGACGCCGAGATAGGCATCGTCCTCGACCCCTTGGAACTCGACGAAGCCAGCCAGCGTGTCATCTCCGAGGAGCTGGACGTCCGCTATTTCACGCCGACCATCACGAAGATACACCAGGTGAAGGAACGCTTCGGCGTGCATGAATGGGATGTCGACACGTCGCGGGGCCGCGTCACATTCTCCGTGCGCGGGCTGCATCAGAACGTCAAGCAGCTTCCTCCCAACCGCCTCATCGTCACGGATGTGCGCGAGAATCGCTACGACATCCCGGACGCCACACGGCTGGATCACGCGAGCTTCCAGCAGATCCAGCGCCACATGTAACGGCCGGCCCCGAGGCGCCGACGTGAGACCATCCGTGCCCCCGCCACCCGCTACATCCCGCGCGGCCCTCGCCCTCCTGGCAGCCGTGGCGGCCTGCGCCATCCTGGCCCCGCTCGTTGGAGCCGCTGCGGATGTCGAAACCATGCACATCGAGCCGTCGGAAGACTACGGCGAGATGGGCGGCCAGCTCCTCGACCGCGGCTGGCGATGGCGCGCTGGCGATGATCCCAGATACGCCGCGCCGGACCACGACGATTCGGCGTGGGAGACCGCGCCGTCGTGGCGCCCGCCGCGCAGGGATTCCGACCCGTCCATTGGCTGGTTGCGGCTGCGATTCCGCGTGGCCGAACCCCTTCGCGGCCGCGTCGTCGCCTTCTGGGTCACGCAGTGCGGCGCCGCTGAGTTCTATCTGAACGGAACTCTCATCGGGACCTTTGGCGTCGTGGCCGCCACGGCGGAGGATGAGCGTCCCGCCTTCGCGGATCGCCTGACGAGGAGGTACCTCGCAGCGCCCCTGGCCAGGCGGGCGGACCAGGTCCTCGCGGTTCGACATTCCAACGCGCGCGAACAGCGGCTCCAGCATCGAGACCCCGCTCTCGGGACGGTGACCGCCGTTGCGGTTCAGGTGTTCGCCGGCACGCCCAACGCGAGCGTGGCCGCACATCTGTCGCTCGTGCACGACCTCGCCCGACACAGGACCTTCCAGGTGGTCGCAGCTTCTGCCTTCGCTTTCCTGCACTTGCTGCTCTTCGCCTTCTACCCGAGGCTGAGTGAGAACCTGCACTTCGCCGCGTTTGCCGCGACGTACGCGCTCGCCATGGGCTTGGCGCTGCCGATGTACGGCTCCCCCACAACGCCGGCCGGGACACTGCTGCTCTCGCACGCGTTCCGGTCCGCGCTGCCCCTCGCGAGCGTCGCGGGCTGTCACTTCCTCTACAGGCTGTTTGGGGCGCATCAAGCGCGTTGGGCGCGAGGAGTGTTGCTGTACGGCGCCCTCACCACGCTCATAGCATGGCGGCTGCCTACGGTCGTCGTCCTTGGGCTTGTGCTCGTGCTGTTCGGTGAGATGCTGCGCCTATCCGTCGTCGCGCTGCTCCGACGCCATGAGCGCGTCTGGATCGTGGGCATCGGCACGCTAGCTTTCGCGGGATGCATCATCGCGGCGGTGCTGCTGGACATTCTTGGTGTCGCGACAGTGTCTCTCTCCTTCCTGGATGTAGGTGTGCTGGCGCTACTGGGATCGATGTCCGTGTACCTGTCCCAAGGCTTCGCGCGCACGCATAGAAGCTTGGAGGCGCGGACGGCAGACCTGGAGCAACTCAACGTCCAACTGGAGGACCGCGTCGACGAGCGCACAGCCCAACTGGCGTCGGCCAACAGCGACCTGGAGGTGCGCAACCAGTTCATCCAACGTGTATTCGGACGCTACCTGTCCGAGGAGATCGTCGACAGCCTGCTGGAAAGCCCGGAGGCGCTGCAGGTCGGCGGCGAGAAGCGCTCCATCACGATCCTGATGTCGGATCTGCGCGGCTTCTCCACGCTATCCGAGCAACTGCAGCCCGAGCAGGTCGTCACGCTGCTGAACAACTACCTCGGAGCGATGACGGACATCATCGTCGCGCACGACGGCACGATCGACGAGTTCATCGGCGATGCCATTCTCGTCTTCTTCGGCGCGCCGATAGTCCGGGCGAACGACTGCCAGAGGGCAGTCGCGTGCGCCCTGGAAATGCAGCGCGCGATGGGCGATGTGAACGCGTGGAATCGCGAAAACGGCCTGCCGGAGATAGGGATGGGCATCGCCATCAACGCCGGGGACGTGGTCGTTGGGAACATAGGGTCGATGAAGCGCGCGAAGTACGCCGCCGTTGGCGCCCAGGTGAACCTGACGTCACGCATCCAGTCGCACGCCGCCATCGGCGAAATCGTTGTCACGGAGAGCGTGTTGCCTGCGGCGGCAGGCAAGGCCGAGGTGGTCGCCCGGGAAACTGTGACGCCGAAAGGCGTCCGCGACCCGGTGGCTATCTTCCGCATCGCGGAGGAGCCTGACAGCGGATGACCGCGTTCGCGGCCGGGCTCGCCGGACAAGCGCTCCGAGCTTGTGTACTATGCGGTGATGACCTACCCTCCAGAGCCGTCTGGCGGCCGAACGGCCGCCCCGAAAGAAGCAGACAGATCGAAGGAGAAGCACGAAGATGAGAACTGGGAAGTGGGTACTGGCGACTGCGTTGGCGGTCGCTTTCGTGCCGACTGCACTGGCCGGCGTACTGCGCGTGAACGGCGACAATTCGTGGTCGGTATTCGTGAACGGGGCGCTCGCGGATGAGGGATCCGACTGGCAGGTGGCGACGATAACCTCGTTCGACGAGGGCGCGGCGGCGACGCTGGCGATTCACGTTCACGACGCCGAGCCCGGCGGAGCTGGCGTCGGCGGCGTGCTGGCTGACGTAGTCCTGGACGACGGCACGTACATCGACACGAATGACCCGCGATGGGTTTGCGACGCGGGCCCCACGCTCGCCGACAGGTCCGATGGATGGGAAGCGCCTGGCTTCGACGACAGCTCCTGGTCGGCCCTGACGGTCTTCGACCAGTTCGGTGGCGGCGTGTGGGGCTTCGGGGCGGCCACGATGGCCGCGACGCTCAACAACCCGGACAGCACATCGTACTGGGCATGGTGCGGCCCGAACGATGTCGAGGACGAGGTATACCTTCGCATCGTCATCGGCGGGTCCACTGCCGTCGATCCGGCGGGCAAGGGAGCCACGCAATGGGCAGCGCTCAAGGCGAGCAAGTAACTACCGCGGGGGGACGCTACCACAACGTCCTCGGCCGCACGACGGGAGGCAGATGGTGAACAGACGCACGACCTACGCCGTATGGGCGTTGGCGCTGGTTGCGACCGCGCACATGGCGGCCGCCGCGACGGTGCGCGTCAGCGGCGACAACACCTGGAAGGTGTTCATCGACGGCGAACTCATGGCCGAGAGCGCCGACTGGCAGGCCCCGACCACCACGGAGTTCGACCTCGACAAGAACGGCCGCGCCCTGATAGCGATATACGTCCACGACGCCGAGCCGGGCGCGGCGGGCGTCGGCGGCATGCTAGCCGACATTCAGCTCGACGACGGGACGTACATCCCCACCGCCGAAGACGAAACCGGCTGGATATGCGACACGAGCGTCCCAGGCGTTGTCATCGACGATCGAGACGATGGCTGGGAGACGCCGGGTTTCGACGACAGCGCCTGGATACCCCTCACCTACTACGACCTGTTCGGTGGCGGTGTCTGGGGCTTCGGCGCGGCCGCGATGACCGCCAAATTCGGCGACCCGGAAGTGGAAGCCTTCTGGTGCTGGTGCATGCCCAACAACGAGACCGACGAGGTCTACTTCCACTACCGCATCGGTTCCCTGGCCGTCGAGTCGGATGGGAAGCTTGCGACGGCGTGGGGGTCCCTCAAGGACGACCGCTAGGCCGTCCGATAGTAGAATCGCAACGCGCCGCGGCCCCAGGGCTGCGGCGCGTTCTTGCTCCTGTCGTCGGGCTATCGCGCGAGCGCGGCGACGGTGAGGAGCCCTGCCGCGACTGCGCCCGCCACAGTGCACGCCACGTTCACGCCGGCGTTCGACATCACGCCGCGCCTCTCCAGCGTTGCCCCCAGCGCGCTGTCGGCGACGTTGCCCACGGCGCCCGCCACGACAACGGCCGCCATCGAGTTGGCGACGCCGAGAGACACGGCCACGATCGCGAGCACGGCGGCCCCGGCCAGGCCGGCGCCCGTTCCGACGACGGTGACGCCGCCGTTCTCCCCGACCGGCACGCGCCGCAGCGTCGTCAGAAGGTAAGGCGCGCCGCCGTACACCTGGCCTATCTCGCTGGAGAGCGTGTCCGCGGTAGCGGCGGCGAGGGCCCCCGCGAATGCCCCGGACAACGCCTCGACGTGATTCGGGAACAGCAACGCCGCGAGCGCGCAGCCCGCGGGAACGGCGCCGTTCGCCAGCACGTGACGCACCGTGCGCGCGCCATGGGGGGCCTTGTCGACTCGTCCGACTCGCGTGGCGAGCGTCCCGATGACGAAGAACGTCGCGAGGCACAGGAAACCACGCCACCCGACGCCCACGTACACCGCAGTACCGACGCACACGCCGGCCGCGAGCCCCCGTCGGTCGATCGACCCGACGAGGCAGGCCACGCCCCCAAGCGCGCCACTCACAGCGAGACCGATGGCCCCTTGCGCCAACCAATGCGAGAGCGACAGCATCCGTTAGACCCGCAGCAAGGCGTCTCGCCCCAGCAGGTCGGCGTGGCTGTCGAGGATCGGCTGCACGTCCCGGTCGAGGAACTTCACCACCTGGTCGGGCGCCCGGCCGACGAACCGAGTGGGATCGAGCATCGCCTGGAGCGCCCCCGCATCCAACCCGAACGCCTCATCGGCCGCGATACGCGCCATGAGGTCGTTGTCGAGCCCCTCGTCCTTCACGCGCGAACCCGCCAGCAGGGCGTGGCCCCGTATGCGTTCGTGCAGGTCCTGCCGGTCTCCTCCTCGCTTCACGGCCTCCATCAGGATCGTCTCCGACGCCATGAACGGCAGCTCTTCCATCAGCCGCTTCCGCGCCATCTTCTCGTGGACCACCAGGCCGTGGGCGACGTTCTGCGCAAGGATCAGGATCGCATCCGTGGCGAGGAACATCTCCGGCACCGAGATGCGCTTGTTCGCGGAGTCGTCCAAGGTCCGCTCGAACCACTGCGTCGCGGCCGTGAAGTACGGGCTCTGCGCCGTCGTCATCACATAACGCGCCAGCGACGCGATGCGTTCGCTACGCATGGGGTTCTGCTTGTACGGCATCGCCGATGAGCCGACCTGCGCGCTGCCGAACGGCTCCTCGACTTCCTTGAGCTGCTGCAGCAGGCGGATGTCGTTGCTGAACTTGTGCGCCGACTCCGCGATGCCTGCCAGCACGCTCCCCACCTGCGCGTCCACCTTGCGGGGATACGTCTGACCCGTCACGGCGAACACGCGGTCGAAGCCCATCTTGGCTGTAACGAGACCGTCCAGCCGATCCACCTTGTCCGCGTCGCCGTCGAACAGGTCGAGAAAACTGGCCTGCGTGCCGGTCGTGCCCTTGACGCCCCGGAAAGCCAAGCGGCCCAGCCGGTAGTTGATGTCCTCCCAGTCGAGTAGGAACTCCTGGAGCCACAGGCAGGCGCGCTTACCCACGGTCGTCGGCTGCGCCGGTTGGAAGTGTGTGAACCCCAGCGTCGGGATGTCACGCGTCCGCCGGGCGAACTCGGCCAGGCCCGCGACCACGTTCAGCAGGCCACCCCGCAGAAGCTGTAGCCCGTCCCGCATTTGGATCAGGTCGGTGTTGTCGCCGACGTACGCGCTCGTCGCGCCCAGGTGGATGATTGCCCGCGCCTTCGGAGCGACCTCGCCGTACGCGTGTATGTGCGCCATCACGTCGTGCCGTATCTCGCGCTCCTTGCGCGCCACGTACTCGTAGTCGATGTTCTCAACGTGCTCCCGCATCTCGGCTATCTGCTCAGCCGTGATGTCGAGGCCGAGCTCCTGCTCCGATTCCGCCAGCGCGACCCACAGGCGTCGATACGTCGTGTACCGGAAGTGCGGCGAGAACAGCTCGCTCATCTCAGGGCTCGCGTAGCGCTCCGTCAACGGCGACTGGTACTCTCTCAACACGTCCATCGTGTGCTCCCTGAATGCCGCGCTCCGTGACGGCCGACGCTCGTGGATGTACTCGCGCGCGATGTCCGACAGCCGAGCTCGCAGGCGTCCGCGTCCCGCCCGAAGGCGGTTCTTCACCGTCGCCACGGGGACCGACAGGAAGTGGCCGATCTCCCGCTGCGAGTGTCCACCGATGTGGAACAGCGTCGTCACGACCCGCTCCGATTCCGGCAGCGCCTGAACCGCCGCGGCCACGGTGAAGGTGAGTTGCCGGTCCTCCGCTGCCTCTCCGGGGCCGGCCGCAGTGTCCGGGCGGTCCACGGGCGTGTCTGGGGCCGACCTGGCAGCGTCAGCGCGGCGCGCCAGCCGCTGACACCGAGTCCGTATGACCGACCGCAGCCACGGGAGGAACGCCTCGGGTTCGCGCAAGCTAGCCAGCTTGACGAACGCGTCGATAAACGCGTCTTGCGCTGCGTCCTCCGCGTCGTGGAAACGGCCAAGCCGCGTGTACGCGTAAGCGACGGCCATGTCCTGGTAGCGGCCGACGATAGCGCCGAACGCCTCGACGTCCCCGCGACGCGCCCTCTCGACGAGATCAGTCAGCGGCTCCGCGTTCTGCATCGCCGCCCTCGTGTAGCAGTAGTTCGGCGATCGACGTCACGGTCCTGTCGGGCGTCGCCGTCTCGTGCGCGGGAACGCCGGTTGCCGCGTGGTCGCACCAGACAGCGGTGATGCCCAGCGCCTGAGGCGCCTCGACCTCCCACCCGAAGTTGTCGCCGACCATCCACGTCTCCGCGGGCGTGACGCCTAGCTCGCGCATCGCGTGTCGGTAGACGCGCTCGTCGGGCTTGCCGACCCCGAATTCACCCTCGACGACGATCACGCCGAAGTACTGCGCCAGCTCGAACCTGTCGATCTTCGCCCACTGCGGCTCCGCCGCGCCGTTCGTAATGAGCCCGAGCCTCACGCCGCGATCGCGCAGGGCCGCGAGCGTCTCGACTGCTCCGGCGAACGGACGGATCGCTTCTCCCCGCGTCGCGCTGAACCTGTCTGCCATCTCATTCGCGAGGTCCGCGTCGTCTACCCCCAACGCGCGCAGCGCCGTCGTCACGTGCTCGCGGCGACTGCGCGGGAGGTCGAGACGCTTGCTCGCTGGCAGCTTGGGCCGCGTCCAATACGCCGTGGACGTGGCCAGCACCGTCTCTAGCAGGCGCCCAACGCTCACGCCGTCGACCCGTGGCGCGTAGCTCTCGCACACATCGCCCCAACACTCCTCGCCCGACGCCGAGAAGCGCAGGATCGTGTCGTCAAGATCGAACAGGATCGCCTTCGGTAGCGCTGTCATCCGGTTCCCCGCGACTCACCCTCACGCGTACGTTCCCAATGCTGCCGCGTCGCCTGCTATATAGGAACCCCGCGAGGGCGGGTAGGAGTACGGCTTCTTCAGTGAGGCGCGTCGCGTCCGAGCCAGGCCGCCAGCTCTCGCGCGTATTCGGCGGGCAGGTCCATGTCGCGCAGGATCTCCTCCCCGTCGACCGGGACGAGCTGTGTGTCCGCCTCGTGAGCGCGGATCACCTCGCGCAGATTCGTGTCGAGATCGTCCGGCGCCAGGATAGCGTCGCGCAGCTGCATGGACAGAGCCACGGGGTGGCCGCGCCGGCCGC
>NYZG01000128.1 GCA_002687025.1 Candidatus Poribacteria bacterium | reverse complement strand
GGAGGAGTCGTCTTCAAGGACGGAGCCAAGGTCACCGAGGAAGTCACGCCAACCGAGGAAGCCGCCTGACGCCCATACACAACTCTTGACCATATCTCACGAGATGAACACGCCTGCTCTCCGTCCATATTCCCTTGTTGTGCTGCGCCGTACTGCCTCCGATGATCAGACTGTCGCGCACGATCACGCCGTCGCTGTATATTGCGACGGAGGTCCCAGAGGCCCCGGAGACCCCCGCCACATCGTATATCCCACAGTTCGCAATGTAGGTTGGGCTGCGCAGAGCGATGCCGCCGCTGAATCGCACTTCGCAGTGCTGAAGGATCGTCCCGCTGACGTAATCCATGTTGGTATCGATGACCGTCCCACCACCCACGAAGTTGATGCCGCCCCAGGCGCTTGCGCTGGGCGTAGCGGCGTCGGAGGTGAAGACGATCGGCTGCTCCGGCGTGCCGATGGCGATCAGCTCGCCCGAAACGGTGAGGCTGCCGCTGATGAATCGGATCTCGACGCCGGGTTCGATGGTCAGCGTCACACCCCCGCCGACGGAAATGCCGCCGATCGCCAGCACAGGGCTATCGTCCAGCGTCCACGTCGTATCGGTTCCGATGGTACCTGTGAACACCAGCGCCACGGCTTGTCTTGGCATAGCACAGAGGAAGGTGGCCACACACGCTACGGCTACTCCTACGCTGGCCAGCCAGCGTGAGGCGGGCCTGACAGGGCAGAGGCGCCGCTGCATAACGGGAGGGCAAGTGGGCAGAACCGAGACGGGTCGGCCCGACGCGGCGCGGCGCAGGTTCGAGGGCGGTGTCACCATGGCCAGATACCTCTCGAAAGACGGAGACGGCACGACGCATCTCGCCAGGGCCCTTCCCTCGCGGAGCGCGTTAGGCAGCGGCGCCAGCCGCAAGCATCCACACGTTACTCCCCTACAAACTAACCTCCAGCGACTCAGGCCGCCACCGTCTGCTCAGTGAATCAGCCGAGGGTGGGCCCGAGGCGTCCACGCCACGAGGGTACCGTCAGCCCGCGCTAGCGGGCCCGACGCGTGTCCGGGGAGGCTTCGCGGATCGATCGCGGAAGCGACGTGTGCGCCGTCGCCAAGGCGGGCGACAGATAGAGCGATTCGTATGTCTCCGACGCGCGTCCGCTGAGCGTGGCCTGCGACGACCTGCCGGCGTGGAGCTCCACACGGGTGAGGTCTAGATGCGCCGGGAGCGCTGGCCCGTACGTCTTCGCGCCCGTGCGGCCGTCGAGGCTGACGAGGAACGGCACTCCACGATCGAGGAGCCCCTCCAGGTCGGCGACGAATCGCGGCCGGTCGAACGACTGATGGTAGCGTTGATCGTTGGATCCGCTCGTGCCCTGATACGGCGGGTCCATGTACACGAGGTCGTCGGGTGTCGCGTGTCGGATCGCTTCGGCGTAGTCACCGGCGGATGCCTGCGCACGTCCTCGGAGCAGCTCGTGCGCGCCGAGGATATTGGTCCGCATCCGCGTCGGGCTTCTGCCGAGACGCCGATTGTCCGGCGACTGGTTGAAGTCCCCCGCGTGGCTGAACCGCACCGCGTTCTTAACGCATCGCGCCAGCAGATACAGCAGGCGCGCCGATCCTCCAGCCTCGTTGAACGCGCGCCGCACGTCGTCATAGAAGGCGCGTGGGTCGGCCTGCTGAGCGCGCCAGAGGCTTTCGTATTCGTCCGCGAGTCGCTTGGGGTCCGCGAGGATTCGCGTCCAGATGTCGGCCAGCGGCGCGAGGCTGTCGCCGATGCGGAATCTCGTCGCGAGACCCAGGCCGGCCGCGGCAAGAGTTATCGCCGCCGAACCCGCGAACGGCTCGTACAGCGTGCCCACTCGGGTGGGGAAATGCCCGAGGATCAGCGGCGCGAGTAGGCGCTTGCTGCCCTGGTAGGGGATGGGATGTGGGACGGCCGGCATCAGCCCGCCCGCCACGCGGGGTCGGCTTCGAATTCACGCGTCATCCGGGCCTTCTCGTCGTCGGACATCCAGGATGTCGCGATGCCGCTCAGGATGAGCGCGCGTATCTCGTCCGGGGTGAAGCCCAACTCCCGCTCCAGCGCGGCGTATTCGTCGGCGAGGGAGTTCCCGAACATCGCCGGGTCGTCCGTGTTCACGCTGACGGGTATGCCACGGTCGAGGAACTCGCGGATGGGATGCTGCGCGACCGACGGGATCACCGCGGTTCTCACGTTCGATATCGGGCACGTCTCGATGGGGATGCGGCGTTCGGAGAGGTAGTCCACCAGCCGTTCGTCCTCGGCGGCGCGCGTGCCGTGGCCTATCCGGTCGACGCGTAGGTCTCGCGCGGCTCCCCAGACGCTGTCCGGCCCGGCGGCCTCGCCGGCATGGGCGCTCGTGCGGAAGCCCATCCGCCGCGCCTCTTCATACACGTCCGCGAACGGCGACGGTGGGTATTCTTTCTCGTGGCCTCCGATGGTGATGCCGATAACGCCCAGTTCGTGCGCATCGCGTAGCTCGGACAGCGTCGATGCCCCGCGCTCGGGGCCGTAGTTCCGCACGAGGTCGGTGACGAGCTTCACGTCGACCTCGGGCACGCGGTCCAGGCCGGCGCGGATTGCCTCGGTGAGCGGCAGCGTCTCCAGCCCGTGCTGCCGGAAATCCCCCGGCGAGTAGTACGCCTCGACGTAGCGGATGTTCTGCCGCGCGAAATCCCGCGCGACCGCCTCCGCGATGCGCGTGAAGTCGTCGTACTCCCGCAGGAAGGCGAGCTGCCACGTCCACGTCTCGATGAAGTGCGCGAAGTCCCGATACACGAACCGGCGTCGCAGCGCGTCGAGGTCCGGCGTCGAGGGATCGCCGCCGTATTTGGCGATGAGCTCCCAAAGCGTCGGGAGGGGTATCGACCCCTCCAGGTGCACGTGCAACTCTACCTTGGGGATGCGCTCACGCCAGTCCGACATACGCGCTCCATCTGTCCTAGTCGGCGCGCGCGAGCTCTTCGAGCGCGTGTTCGGTGACCGCCTGGATGCTGATGGTCCGCTCGATGACGGTGTTCGTGAGAGGCTGACCGTCCATCGTGACGTCCGTGACGACGAATTCGCTCAACGCCGCCTTGGCCACCCACATCGACTCCAGATCGACGTAGATGTCCCCGAAGTAGTGGGACGAGCCGACGGCGTTGATGCTCATGCCCGGGACCGGCTCCATGGTCATCACGAACGAGCTGTCCCCGGAATCATACGCGACGATGGCGCACGGCGCTCCATCAACGACGCCTAGGCCCTTGAACGTCAGCGTGATCTCTCCATTTCGGAATGCCGATCCCGACTCCGTCACGCCTTCCAGGTGCACGGTCCCCTCCGACGACGCGGCGGCGTGGACGATCGTGTCGCCGACTCGCTTGAGATCCTGGATGCCCGCGCCATCGTCAGCGGGCTCGGCGAACACATTGCACATGGCGTGGAAATCGACGAAGGCGTTGTATACCGCGTACGACAGCGCCGGGTCCACGGCCTGGCCGCTCGCGTCCACCAATCCCTGGAACTTGCCGTGATGGATGCCGAACATGTCCCCGGTGGCGTTCGATCCCGTCTGGTCGGGACGGAACTCGTAAGACCATCCGGCCAGGTCGGGTATCTCGCTCGCGTCGCCGTCCGTGCGGACGGTCATGCGCACACACGTGTATTCGACTCCCTCATCGCCCGGCACGCATTGCAGGAGTAGGCGTAGCTCTTGATGCGGCTTCCGCGCGCCATCCTGCTCGTAGGTGATCGAGGTGGTGCGCATCTCGTAGAAGTGCGGGGTCGCCGCCCGCGCGGCCCCGAGGTCGAACTCCGCATCCAGTGATGTCGACTCCGCCGCTGCCCACGGTGCGATCGTCGCGTATAGCATCGCCGTCACGGCGCCGAATCCTGCCCACGCGCGTCCCTGCATGATCTCGCCCCTTCTCATTCCCTGTCGTCGTCTTGTGAAAGTGTCTGTGTGGCGGCCGTTGCCCACCGAATGTGCGCGCGGTACTGCTCCAACCCGTGTGACACGGCTACCGCGGCATGTGTCCTTCCCTCGTCCTTCAGCTCCTGAGCGGTCTGTTCCAGCGTCGGGAGGTACTCGGCCATGCGGTCGCGGAACGCGCCCAGGAATTCCAACGTGGCAGGTCTACCGAGAACGTCGCCCATGAACGCGAACCGGAGCACGAGCGCCTCTACGTGCCATATCACGTCGTCTCGTGTGATGGGCCGTCGCAGTTCGCCGCGTAACGTCTCCAAACCATCGTCGGTGAGGCCGAACACCCTCTTTGGCTTGAGCGTGTCCCCGCCCTCGGTCTTGCCCTCGACGAGCCCTCGCTCTTCGAGTCGCTTCAGCGCGGGATAGATTGCCCCGGGGCTGCTGCTGAAGTGGCCCATGGGCGTGGTGGCGAAAGTCTTCCGCAGGTCGTATCCCGAGCGCGGATGCTGAGAGACGAGACCGAGGATCGCCAGCGACAGGACCGATTCGGGCTTCTGGTTCTGCATAGTACATAGAGAATAGACCGAATCGTACTATATGTCAAGGTCGTTCGGACGCGCGCAGCCACACCGGGGCCGTCTCATGGTCTCGTTCCCAGGTTGGCCGCCCGCTCGGAGGCGCGTATGGCTCCTCGGTAGTGGCGGGATAGCGGCGTGGTTGGGTCTGGCTCCCTCGTCTTCGACGCGGACGTGCCGGAGGAACGCCGTGTCGGGCTCGAAGATCATGTCGAGGGGCCGGCGCGGACCGTAACCGGCGGAGTCAGGGGCGCATCGTCTCCGCGCTGGAGAATGGCTTCGGACATTGCGGGCATGCCGCGCTCCTCTGGGGCGTCCGTGGGTCGACAGTGAACATGGAACACGATGCCCCGACCCAACCCGACCCGACGCAAGCCGCGACCGCAGCGGGGAATCGTCGGCAAGCGCCTCCCGCTCCCACGTGTCGTAGTCGCCGGCGATCTCCCCCGCAACATCCGCAACATCCGCAACATCCGGGTGTTCATGCGGGTTCGGGGCGCACGCGCATCCGTAACACCGCCCGGGCCGTTGCGGATGCGCAGGTCGTCTGAAGCCGCGCCACCGGCGGGTTGTTGCGGATGTTGCGCTTGGGCCTCGCCACCCCCAGGGATGTCGGCGGCGACATAGCGTCGTCATGGGCCTCCCGCCGCGCCACTCGGGATACGGCCGGCCTTGCATCTCGGCGAGGACGACCACCGAATGCCTCGATGTGACCCGCGCCGCGCCGCCGTCCCGCGCGTCGAACACGACGCGGATGTCTATCAGAAGCTGCACGTCCCGATCGCCGTTCGCCGACCCCGTGATCGCTCGACGACAGACGAAGTGGATGTTCTCTTGTCGACCGTCGGCGATGAACGGGACATCGACGGCGTTTTCGCGAACGTCGATATCGAGGTCGGACTGCGACGGCTCGGCGGCCCCCAGCTGTGATCCCGCACGGCGACGTACAGCAAGCCTCGACCGCGGCGGGGGAATCGTCGACAAGCGCCTCCAGCTCCCACGTGTCGTAGTCACCGGCGATCTCCTCCCACCCCAACACCCGCAACATCCGCAACATCCGGGTGTTCATGCGGGTTCGGGGCGCACGCGCCATCCGCAACATCGCCCGGGCCGTTGCGGATGCGCAGGTCGTCTGAAGCCGCGCCACCGGCGGGTTGTTGCGGATGTTGCGCTTGGGCCTAGCCACCCCGAGGGATGTCGGCGGCGACATAGCGTCGTCATGGGCCTCCCGCGGCGCCACTCGGGATACGGCCGGCCTTGTATCTCGGCGAGGGCGTCCACGAGATGCCTCGACGTGATCCGCTCACGCGTCACCGTACTCGCGATGTTGCGTGTGTCGCGCGGAGATAGGGAACCGCACGCACAGCTTCCGTTTCCTCGCGGCGGGGCTTACCATTCCCCCATGCCGCGCTGGGGTTCTCTGCTCTGGGGGTTCTGAATATGGCAACCGCGACACGCGGTGAACTGCGCCTGTTAGTCGAACAGTTGGCAGACGAGGAGTTGGACGCCGCCCGCGACGCCTTGCAGCGGCTCGCCAAGAGGTACGACGACCAAGATATCCCCGAATACCATCGACGGCTCTTGGAGGCGGGTGTCATTGACCGAATACCCGATCCCCACAATGCGCGCAGGGGGCGGCCGTTCACACCCATCCGCATAAAGGGGAAACCCGTGTCGGAGACGATCATCGAGGATCGTGGGTAGGTGGCAGACTACTACTTCGATGCCAGCGCGGTGGTGAAGAAGTACGTCGTCGAGCCGGGAAGCCAATTCGTTAGCCACATCCTCGACTTCGAGAGCGAGCACAACGTCCATATGTCGGACATTGGCGCCGTAGAGGTCGCAGCAGGTCTGGCCAGACGCGGGCGCGATGGCGATGGGGTACTTGCGGAAATCCAGGGGGCCATACGTGAATTCCATGCCGACTTCGATATCCGCTGGCTGGCCGTTCCTACAACTCCCCGGCTTCTCCTCAACGCGCGCAATCTAGCCGTGAAGTACTTCCTGCGTGGCTACGACGCTGTGCATCTTGCCGCAGCCTGCGAGGCGCATCGTGTGCTACGGCGAACGCGTGATGCAGGTCTGATATTCGTGTCTTCCGACGCGGCGTTGAATGCTGCGGCCCTGAGCGAAGAACTCCAGGTTGTCGACCCCACTCGGTTGGTCGAGCCAGGGTAGTGGCCCCACGCGCCCGGAGCACGCACAGCACATGCGCATAGGCGTCGACATCGGCGGCACGTTCACAGACTTCGTGCTCCTCGACGAACGCAGCGAGGAGATCGCGACCTTCAAGGTCCTGTCCACCCCGGACAACCCCGCGCGCGCCGTGCTCGAAGGCTTGGCCCGCGTTTCCGACGCGACCGCGGCCATCGTGCACGGCTCGACCGTCGCGACGAACGCGCTGTTGGAGCGCAAGGGAGCGCGCACCGCGTTCGTCACGACGCGCGGCTTCCGCGACCTGCTCACGATCGCCCGTCAGACGCGCACCGACATATACGACTTCTTCTGCGACCGTCCCGAGCCGCTCGTGCCGCCCGGCCGTTGCTTCGAGGTGACGGAGCGGGTGACGCGTGAGGGCGTGGCGCTCGCCTCGCCGGACGCATCCGAGCTCGCCGAGCTAACGGCCGCGTTAAGCGAGGCGCGGGCGGAGTCGGTCGCGTTGTGCCTGTTGTTCTCTTTCCTGCGCCCCGAGCACGAGGCGACCGTCGTGAGGGCGTTGCGGGACGCCGGATTCCTGGTCTCCGCATCCGCCGAAATCCTGCCCGAGTTCCGCGAATACGAACGCGCGAGCACGACCGCGGTGAACGCCTATGTCGCGCCGATACTGAACCGCTACCTGGGCCATCTTGAAGATGCCCTGGAGGGGCGCGACTTCCGCATCATGCAGTCCAACGGCGGCAGCATCCGCTCGGACGAGGCGCGGACCCAAGCCGTGCGCACGATACTCTCCGGGCCTGCGGGTGGAGTGGTCGGAGCGGTGCATGTCGGGCAGGCGGCGGGATTCGACCGCGTGGTCGGCTTCGACATGGGCGGCACGTCGACGGACGTCTCCCTGTCGCTAGGCGAGCCGCAGGTGACGACGGAGTCGGAGATCGGCGGGCTACCCATACGCATCCCCGTGATCGACATCCACACCGTCGGCTCGGGTGGCGGCTCCATCGCCACCGTGGACGCGGGCGGCGCGTTGCGTGTCGGGCCCGAGAGCGCGGGGTCCGACCCGGGGCCGGTATGCTATGGGCGAGGCGGCGACCGACCGACGGTAACGGACGCGAATATCGTTCTCGGCCGCCTTGCGCCCGAGCGATTCCTAGGCGGCGAAATGGCTTTGGATGTCGCCCGCGCCACGGAAGCATTGGAGGAGCTCGGCCGACAGGCGGACCTGACGCCGGCCGGCTCGTTGACGCTCGCGCAGACGGCGGCGCTTGGCGTGGTGCAGGTCGTGAACGCGCACATGGAACGCGCCGTTCGCGTGATCTCAGTCGAGCGGGGGCACGACCCGACGGACTTCGTGTTCCTATCGTTCGGTGGGGCGGGCGGCCTCCACGCGTGCGACCTCGCGCGCGGCCTCGGCATGGACCGCGTGTTGGCGCCGTACGGGGCGTCGACGCTCTCGGCGTTTGGCATGCTCGTGGCGGATGTCGTGAAGGACTACGTGCGCACCGTCATGCTGCCCGGCGACACGGCGGCTGACGTTCTCACGGAGATATTCGCCCCACTCGTCGAACGCGGAGCCGCCGAGACCGTCGCGGAGGGCGTGCCGGAATCGCGCGTGACCGTGCATCGAGAGCTGGACATGCGCTACCGCGGCCAGTCTTACGAACTCACCGTGCCGTTCGAGGACGACTACGCCGCGGCGTTCCATCGCGCGCACGGGGAGCGATACGGGCACGGCGACGCGGACACGGCCGTCGAGATAGTGAACCTACGCGTCCGCGCGGTGGGAAGCACGCCGACTCCGACGCTTCGCGCAGACGAGATCGAGGGGGACGACCCGTCCATGGCGAGACAGGAGCGACGGCAAGTCGTCCTGGCGGGCGGAACAGTCGAGGCGGACTTCTACGACGGCGAAGCGTTACGCCCGGGAGCGCGCATCGTGGGGCCGGCCGTCATCATGCAGCGCGACACGACGATCCTGCTAGGCGACGAAGATCGCGCCGCCGTCGACGCCCGGAGAAACGTCCTCATCGAGGTGAACGCGACATGAGTCATGACGCCGTCCGGCTGGAAGTGTTCAAGCACCTGTTCGCCTCCGTCGCGGATGAGATGGGCGTCGTCCTCCGCCGCACCGCGTACTCGCCGAACATCAAGGAGCGGCGCGATTTCTCGTGCGCCCTGTTCGACGCGTCGGGACGCATGGTCGCGCAGGCGGCGCACATTCCGGTTCACCTCGGCGCGATGCCGCTCTCCCTGCGTGCGTGTATCGAGGCGTTGGAGTTCGCGCCGGGCGATGTCGCCATCCTGAACGACCCGTACCGAGGCGGCACGCATCTACCGGACATCACGCTCGTGACGCCGATCCACCTTGATGACGGCACGCCCATTGGATTTGCGGCGAATCGCGCACACCACGCCGATGTGGGCGGGATGTCGCCGGGTTCCATGCCGCTGTCGCGCGAGCTGTACCAGGAGGGCGTCATCATCCCGCCCCTGAAGCTCGTCGAGGCAGGCGAGACGAACGAGGCGTTGTGGGCGATGCTACTCGCGAACGTCCGCACGCCCGACGAGCGCGCCGGCGACCTGCGTGCGCAGTTGGCGGCGAACCACAAGGGCGCGGAACGGCTCAGGGCACTCATCGCGAGGTACGGCGCCGAGGAGGCGACCGAGTACATGGACGCGCTTCTCGCCTATTCCGAGCGCATGACCCGCCGCCTCATTGAGACGTTGCCCGACGGCCGGTACGAATACGCGGACTTCCTCGACAACGACGGCGTGACGTCGGACCCCGTCGAGATACGCGTCGCCGTAACGGTGGATGGCGACGAAGCGACGGTCGACTTCACGGGCAGCTCCGCGCAATGCGCCGGCAACGTGAACGCGGTTTACGCCATCACGCTTTCGGCGACGTACTACGTCTTCCGCGCCCTCATCGGTCTCGACATCCCCTCCAACGCGGGGTGTCACGCGCCGATCCGCGTCATCGCGCCGGAGGGCAGCGTCGTGAACGCGCGGCGCCCGGCCGCGGTGGCGGGCGGGAACGTCGAGACGTCGCAGCGCATCACGGACGTGCTGCTCGGGGCATTGGCGCAGGCGTGTCCCGGGCGTGTCCCGGCGGCGAGTCAGGGGACGATGAACAACGTCACCATCGGCGGATGGAACCCCAAGCGCGACGAGCCGTACGCCTACTACGAGACGATCGCGGGTGGCATGGGCGCGCGTCCCGGCAAGGACGGCGCCGACGCCATCCACAACCACATGACGAATACCATGAACACGCCCGTCGAGGCGTTGGAGTACGCGTACCCCTTCCGCGTGCGTGAGTACAGCGTGCGACGTGGTTCAGGCGGCGACGGCGCGTTCCGAGGTGGTGATGGCGTCAATCGCGAGGTCGAGCTACTGAGCGACGCGCAGGTGACGATCCTCGCGGAGCGCCGGAAGTTCCCACCCTACGGCCTCGCCGGCGGGGAGCCGGGCAAGACGGGTCATAACGTCGTCATTCGAGACGGCGAGGAGTCCGAGGCGCCGGGGAAGGTCACGCTGCATCTCGGCGCGGGGGATGTCGTGCGGATCGAGACGCCGGGCGGCGGCGGTCACGGCGCATCAGGGGATCGCGACAGGGACCATTCCTCGACGGCTCGTTCGTAGTCGACTGCCACGCTATCGACTGATCCGCCCCCGGCCCTGGCGATCGCAACCGGAGATGGCGCCCTGCTACCCTCTTGGCCCCGACCGGCGCCGGACACACAATGACGGCCCAAACGCTAGCCGAGGAGCGCTGCCATGAAGGCTGGATTCCACACCACGGACATCACCCCCACGTTCGGGATGGAGAAGCCCGGCGGCTACAGCAAGGTCTTCATCGACGCGATCCACGACCCGCTGAAAGTACGCGCCGCGGTGATCGAGGACGACGGAGAGGCCGTGGCTCTCGTCGGTGTGGACACGTGCCAGATCGGCTCGGCGACGCTGATGGACCGCGTGCGCGAGCAGGTCGAGCGACGCGCGGGAATACCCGCATCGCACCTTCTGATCGGCGCGTCGCACACGCACAGCGGCGGCCCACTGTGGGAGACCGGTTTCGAGGATCTCTCCGAGGCGCCCGAGCTCGTGCGGACGCTCTTCTACGAGCACTCCGTCAACGGCGACCGGCTGTACTCCGAGTACGTGGGCGAACAGATCATCACCGCGGTCTGCGAAGCCGCCCGCAGGTGTCAGGATGCCGAACTTTCCATAGGCAGCGGCCACGAGGACAGGGTCGCGCACAATCGCCGTTTCCGCATGCGGAACGGTCGCGTGTACACGCATCCGGGCAAGGGGAATCCCGACATCCTGGAACCGGCCGGCCCCACGGACCCCGAGGTAGGCGTGATCTCCGCGTGGTCCACGGCCGGGGAATGGCTCGGGTGCGTCGTGAACTACGCCTGCCACTGCACGATCCACGGCAGCACGGTATCCGCGGATTACGTGTACGACATGGAGCGCACGATACAGGGAGCGATGGGCGCGGCTGCGCCGGTGGTGTTCTTGCAGGGAGCTTCGGGTGATGTCACCCAGGTCGACAACCTGGCGATCACGGAGCCGCAGTTCGGCGAACGGTGGCGACGGTTCGTCGGGACGCGCATCGGCGCGGAAGCCGTGAAGGTGATGGTCACTGCGGAACGCGGCGAGCACACGCCGGTAGCCGCCACCACGGTTGACGTGCGCCTGTCTCGGCGGCGTCCGAGCCCGGAGAGCATCGCGAGGAGTCGAGAGATCGTCGACGAGGCGCTCCGATCGGGCAGGTTCACCACGGAGTGGACTTTCGCCAAGGAGCGTGTGATGGTCGACTACATCCACGAGCGCGAGCCGGAGTTCACGACGCAGGCGCAGGCGATTCAGTTGGGGGAGACAGTGATCCTGTCCAACTCCGCGGAGCTGTTCTGCGAGTTGGGCCTCGACATCAAGCGCCGCTCGCCGTTCCCGAGGACGTTCGTCGTGGAGCTCGCGAACGGCTGCATAGGGTACGTCGCGCCCGAGCGTGCGTTCGAGCCTCACGAGGGCGGCTACGAGACGGTGCTGACGAGCTACTCCACTGCGGAAGTCGCAGCCGGCACAAAGCTGGTAAACGCCAGCCTGGAACTCGCCGCGACGTTGACCCCGGGTACTGGGCCGAGCGGCTACAAGGTCGAGCGCACGGACGACGCCGTAGAACCGTGGTCGTACGGCGTGCTCGGCCCGGACGTGGACTGAGGCGAGAAGCGGCCTCCGTGTCTGCGCGCTTAGCATCTGGCGACCTCATGTGCCACAATCACGTCGGGAGGTGCCATGCGTAGTTGCCCGGCTTGCGGAGCCGAATACACCGACAAAGCCGTAGTATGCTCGGACTGTCAGGCAAGCCTCGTCGAGGGCCCGGCGGCGTCCACGTCCGCGACCGTAGAGCTAGTGCGGTGGGAGCGCGTTTACGGCCCGCCGGATCAGGTGGCCGCGCTGATGTTGCAGGGCGTGCTCGAAGCGGAGGAGATACCCGTCCGCGTCGAGGCGAGCACGATGGCCGCGTACGGCGCGCTGCGCAGTTCGCTGAAGGCGGAAGCCTGGGGAGCGCTCCTGGTCCCCGCCGAGCGAGCCGAAGAGGCGACGCGTCTCATCGACGAGTATCTGGAGGGCATCGACGCCGATCCCTCACCGGCCGACGATGCCGACGCCGATGGCTAGCGCGGCGGCTCGCCAATGCGTGTCGAACAGGGAAGCGTCGCTACAGCGATCGCGGGTCAGGCACGGGCAGCAGCGCGCCGTCTTGCAGGATGGACTGCTCCGAAATCAGCCCGGGCAACGTGAAGTCCAACGTGTCCCAGATGTCGATGGGAGGGTCGGTGTCGTTCAGGATGGCGTCGACGAACTCGCGCACGGTGTAGTAGTCGCCACCACCGTGTCCCGCGCGTTTGGCTTCCGCGGGCGGGTCCTTCCATATCTCCGGCATGAATTCGTCGGACAGATCCCACAGCGAGCGCCATTCGACGCCGTCGCCGCGGTCCTCTAGCCATACCTTGTGCTTGCCGCCGAAGCCTCGCGGAGCCTCGTAGCAGCCCTTCGTGCCCTGCAGGCTGTAGTAATCCATGACATGCGGGCGGTTCGACATCATGTCGAGCCGTATCTTGATGAGCGCGCCGCTTTCCGTCACGCAGTTCATGAGCACCGTGTCGTCCATCGGGTGCTCGGGATCGGTGCGGGCGCCGGTACCCATGCACGACACTGAGACAACGCGCTCCCCAAACCATTGCAGCACGGGGCCGAGGCTGTGCGTGCCGTAGGTGCATCCTCGCTTGCCCACCTGGTCGTAGTAGCGCCAGGTCGGCTTGCCGTCGGCGGTGTGGTGCAGGGCTTTCACGTCGTGGATGTACTCGCCCTCGCCGAAGTAGATCTCGCCGAACATGCCATGCTCGACGAGGCTCCGCACGAGGACGTTCTCGCGGCGATAGCAGTAGTTCTCCGCCATCATGTACTTCGCCGAGGATGCCAGGACCGCGTCTCGAAGTTCGACGCATTGCTCGACGGTCACCGCCGCGGTGACTTCGGACATCACGTGGATGCCCCGCTCCAGCGCCGCCACCGCCTGGGGCGCGTGGAGATGCATCGGCGTCGCCACGATGACCATGTCTACGCCCGAGTCGAGCATTGCCTCGTAGTCGGTGAACCGTCCCGCCACGTCGTTCGCGTCGGCCGCGGCCGCCAGCGTGTCCGCGTTGATGTCGCACAGCGCCGCGACCTCGACCTCCGTTACCGCACGCAGGGCGGATATGGAGCCACGGCCCCTGGGCGCTCCGACGATGCCGACGCGTAGCGGGAGATGCATCGTTCTATGCTCCACTGCGCGTCGCGGCAACGCGCTCCTCGAATTCGGCGATCTCTTCCTGACCCACGAGGACGCCGATTTCCGTCTCGAAGTGACGGCGGCCGCCGACTTCGATCGACTCGAGCGTGCCCGCCTCGCGTTCCGCGGCGCGGCCGTCGACCCGGCAGTTCGCGGGTTCCATCCCCACGACGTACGTGCCCTCGCCCATCATCTTCCACTCGATGAAGTTCGGGAACTGCGTCTTGTGGTAGCGCACGTATAGGCCGATGCCCTCGCCGCCGTTGTGCCGCTTGTTGATTACCGCGGCCCAGGCGTGTCTGTTCTCGTCCGGCACGACATCGTGATAGAAGACCTGCTCCTCGTAGCCCGCCACCGGTCCAGAGAACCGCAACCGATCCGAGAGTCCCGCTTCGGCGACGGCATCACGTGGCTCCGCCGTTTGCGCGGGAAGCACCAGCTCGGAGCCTTCGTCGACGACCGGGAATCCGGCGTTGATGTGGTACAGGAACATGAATGGCGCTTCGCGGAAGCCCATGTTCTCGACGATGTCCGTGATGCGGATTTGCCGGCTGCCGGCGACCGAGGAGATGTTCCGCGTCAGCTCCAACGTGTGGCCGCTCGCCGATGTCTCGCGCACGATGCCCTGCGTCACGAGCGTCAGGCGATCTCTCTCCCACCGCGCGTCCGCGGTGACCTGGTGCGCCGGGATGTTCGACACGCGTCCGTGGAACGGGAGCTCCTCGCCTTCGTCCTCGCCTTCGGGGCCCACGTTCATCATTCCGCACGTGGTGAGAAGGCCGCCGGAAAAGCTACGCAGCGCGTTCCGAGGGTCGAAGAAGTCGGGGGCCATGAGGCCCGAGGGGCTGATCCATGCCAGCGGGGTGCCTCGGTACTCGGCGTTGGCGATGTCCATGCCGCGGCTGGGGACGACCGTGAAGTCCAGGCCGCCACCGGTGCGAAATTCGAATACCTTGACGCCGCGCTCGCGGCCATCGAGAAGCGTCGAGCGGCGTATGCCCGCTATCTGCGACACGTCCCCAACACGCCGCAAAAGGTCACGTCGTGTCCACTCGGCTCCGTATAGATCGGCCATGGTTCTCTCCCGCCGGTAATCTTGGATCGTCGGTCGTGCAGTTCCGGTCAAACTCGATCAACAGAAGTGACGTTCGATGGGCGCGGCCTCTTCGAGGGCCTCCGCCAGAATGCGTCCGAGGGCGTGTCCGCTCTTCACGGACCGGTCCCGGTGATACGAGTACCCCTCGACATCTATCTCTGCCGTGATGAGGGACTCCGCGTGCCGCCGACTGCGGACGACGATCTCGCCCGCCGGATCGAC
Source organism: Candidatus Poribacteria bacterium (assembly GCA_002687025.1). GTDB lineage: Bacteria > Poribacteria > WGA-4E. The sequence goes on along the minus strand of NYZG01000128.1, from coordinate 23,897 downwards.
CAGGTAGCTGTCGCCGTAAGCGATTCGCTCCTCGGCCGGGCCGACCCTGACGTTGTTTCCTCGCAGGAACCACACGCCGTTCTCGACGGCCCGCGCCGTGTGGTCCGAGCGCACGAACGTGAAGTGGTTCAGGAGGCCGTCGAGGCCGATGGCGTTGTAGTGCGGCGCGAAGATAACCTGCGCGCCCTTCACGGCCAGTATGCGGCAAGGCTCCACGTACCCGCCGTCGGCGCATATGACGACGCCGAATGTGACGCCGTCCCTCTCGAACACCGGGAAATCGCGCCCCGGCGTAAAGTAACGATAGCAGGGAAACGCCTTGCTGTACGTCCCGAGAATCTCCCCGCGGCGGGCGATGATGACCGTGTTGTAGAGTTCGGGCCCGCGGCGCTCGTTTATCCCGACCATGAACGTGAGCGAACGGTCGCGCGTGGCGTGTAGAAGCGCGTCGATACGCGGGTCGCACACCTCCATGCTGTGCTTGCGCGCGGCGTCTTCGTCCGAGAAATAGCCCGTCAACCCGGATTCGGGAAACGACACGATCGCCACGCCTTCGGCTTCCGCGCGTTCGATGCCGGCGAGCGTGGTCTCGACGTTGCGGTCGATGCTGCCGTCGACGACTTCGCACTGACAGTGGCCGATCTTCATGCGTCCTGCCCACCTACGCGATATTCACCCGGCGCGCCAGAGCGCGATGCCGACCGCGCCCACACCGACGACCCAGCAGTAGTACGCGAACCCGTCGAACCGCCCTTGGCGTGCCACGCGCATCAGCCACCGTATCGAGACCATCCCGGCGATGAACGCCACCAGCATCCCCACGCCTACGGTGGAGAGTTCGGCATCGGCCAACGAGGCTGCGCCTGGGATATTGAGTACCATGGCCGCGCTTATTGCAAGGATCGCGAGCAGGAACGAGAAGCGCGCGGAGGCCTCGCCGGTCATCCCGCCGATCATGCCCGCGCATATTGTCGTCCCCGATCGCGAGATGCCCGGAAGCACCGCGACCCCCTGCGCAACACCGATCCATAGCGCGTTGGACAGACGCAACTCCGACAGCTCGCCGGAGCCTTTACGAAGTCGCGGCGCGAAGAAAAGCAGAGCTCCCGTCGTGATGAGCAGGAAACCCACGATGAGCGGGCTATCGAATGCGTCTGTGATGAAGCCTCGGATACTCAGCGCGATCACGCCCGTAGGGATCATCGCCGCAAGGAGCAACAGCGCGAGACGCCGCTGACCCGCGTCCGAGACGATCCCGACAGCCAGCCGGAGCAGATCGGCGCGAAACGAGATGACCACTGCGGCGAGCGTAGCCACGTGCAGCAGCAGGTCCATCGTCAGGTTCTCGGCGCCACCGAGCCCCAGCGCGTGCTGGGCTAGCACGAGATGCCCAGAACTGCTCACCGGCAGGAACTCCGTGAGCCCCTGCACCAGGCCGAGAAAGGCGGCTTCGAGATGTGTCACGCTGCGTGATTCCAGGCGTGGAGAAGGCGGGGAGATACCCGCTCAGATGGTAGCATCCGGCGCGGGAAGCCGGTAAGGAGTACGGCGCCGGTGTTGGAGACCACAGCGTGATCTCCGCATGACGCAGGCAGTTGGCTCACGCGCTCGCGAGTCGGCGGGATCGCGGACACCGCGCTGGGGATGCCCCGACGCGGATTCGGACGCCACGGCGAGACGCGCGCCGGACAGGCCGGGCTCTTCGCCAACAGGACACCCCGGCTATTCCGCCCAGCTCCACGCCGGGCCGCGAGCAGCTATGCATGCACCCGTGAGAATCATACAGAGGGCTGACGACTTCTCGGAGCGCGTCTCGCATAGGGTCTATGGCCTGGAGAATTGCGGCGCGTCGGATGACCCTCGCGACGGCGTTTGGGTCGGGCGCGACACCCTCGCACGTCTGCCGGTGGCGACGCCCGAGCACAGATCAGTCATCGAGGAGCGCCTTGACGAACTCGAGGGCGACGGCGCAAGCCTTCAGCCTGCATGGACGCGACGTGGCTGGTACGGCAAGGCGGAGGAGTGGTTCAGCGAGCAGCTGTCGACGCAGGGCTATGTTCTTACGAGCCAGATCCAGTGCGCGTATAGCTGGTCCCATGTCCTGCATCCTGCGCGCGCACACGACGACCGACTCGGCATACATGAAGGCATGTTGTGCTCTGCCGTTTCTGGCTGACGAGCCCGCCCTGACCTCGCGCCTTGCGGCCTGTTTCCGGGGGCGTTCCTATGCCCCTTGGATCACAGGAAGACGATCAATGGATGTTGCTCCCAGACCTTGGCAAGCCGATCCGTTACGTGACGGCCTCTGCCCAGACTGCCCGCAATTGGGCGTAGGATGTGATGTCGGGATGTGGCGCCGAGATACCGCCCGTGACGCAGACCTACCATGGCCGCGGTGGCGCGGCGCGGCGCACTTCTGCCCGGAAGGCGGCAAATCGTCATCGCATTGAGAGAACGCGACCGGCTAGGATCGTTGGGGCTCCTGCGCCTTCCACTGCTTCGCCCTTGCGATGATGCCCTTCACGAAGGCATCTTTACCCTCCATGTACTCGCCAATCCCTTGAGTGTTCTCTGCCGTCAGCCTCGCCTTCAGATCACTGTACGCGCGCGCCTCCTCTGGGTGAGCCCTCAGATAATCTCGGAAGTTCAGCTTCGCCTCAATGTCGAGATGTCCTGCCTGCATCACGTGTGCATGGTGGGTATGTATGTTGCAGTGCGGTTTGTTGAAGTAGAAACGGCCCGGAGTGCGAAAGGGGTCCTTGCCCTCCCCACGGGGACGGTAGCCCAATGCGATCATGGCCTCATGGAAAGCGTGTATTCGCCGGATATCCTCAATGACGATCACGATGTCGATGATGGGTTTCGCCTTGATACCTGGGATTGCCGTGCTTCCAACATGGTGGATCGCAACGAGCTCCCTTCCGAATACCTCACGTAGCCGACTTGCCTCGTCTTCGTACTGCGCTGCCCACTCTGGGTCATGGGGCGCCATCAACCAGGACATCTGGGCCTCCAAGAGGAAGTCGTCGATCATACGTGCTGTGGCGGCCGACTCTCGGACATGGTTGCGGCGCCCCGTCAGCACAGCTGACCTGGTAGTGACCGCGTCACTACGCACCCAACCAAGGGAGAGCGTGACGGACTCCGTACGCGCGGCCTCGACCTCGTCGTTGCTCAGCGCGATTCCACGGGTGTCCATGACGGCGTCGGTTCCATGTCGCGCTTCACATCCGCCCACGCCGTGACAAGCCTCTCGCCAGCATCGACACTCAGGCCGTCACCCGTGACCACCACGTCGTCGAACTGCACTTCCACGTTCCGTGCTTGGAAGCCGATGCCACCGGCCTCTGGCCTGACAACCGATATCTCGCAGGTCTGCTCGCCATCGATGTGCAGGACGATGCGATCACCTTCCGCGGCAATCACGATATCGTACCAGACGTCCTCCGATATGATGACCGGCTTAGGGCAGTCACCGCTGCTTATGCCACCTGCGAGGAACACGTCCCAATGTACGGCAGTCCACGGGCCACCAAACGTCCACATCCCGAAGTTGATGCAGGTGAACGCGCCATCGACATCGTCGCACCGAACGGCCATGCCGACCCATGATGGGAGGGCGCATGCCGCATTCAGGTTGGCTCTCTCGATTCTCATGCGAGACTGGAACTCATAGTTTCGCCACGACTGGTTGCCGACGCCGAAGGTGCTGGAAAACTCGCATATGCCTTCGGAGGACGAAACGAGGGCGCCGTCCCGGGTGAACCAATCCGCTTCTTCGTCCATCCGCCCGTTGCCCTGCAACTCACGCCACGCGTCAAGGCGGCCCGAGTTGAAGTTCGCGTGGAATGTACCAGCCGTGGCAGAAGCGGGAAGTAGCGTAACCATGGCAAGCAAGGCGTGCGAGATAACACGGCGGCGACAGCGGGAAATGTCCATGCTGGATTGCCTCCTCATCGGATGCAGACCACTGTCCGTAAGGCCGCTCAGGTACCGAGGGGCAGGAACGTCCTGTGCCCGTCTCGCCAGACCGACTGATGGGTCCGGCGCCCTGCACGGCCGCCCGCCATCACACAGGATAGTGAAACTCACTGATTAGCGCCAGGACAGGGAGGGTAGGGAACAGGTGCGATCGTGGATGAAATCCCAAGTCCAGACGTGGTCTGGCGACGACGCCTTCTGCACCGCGCTCCATTGGCTCTCCTCACGAGATGGCGGCGCCGTCGGCGTGCCTGGCGTGGAGCACTAGTCAGGTCTCCGCCGTCCCAATGCCTTTATCCAACCCCACGAGAACGGACTCTTGCCGGCCGGCTCCACGCCCCTGACGAATGCGGAGTCGTGCCACTTCGGGTACTCCACGCCGGTCGCGGGCAGTTGATGGATGTCGCCGTCGTCGATATCCACTCTGTAGAGGTCTTGCTCCACGTCGCGGAAGACCAGCGATCGGCCGTCCGCGGTCCACGCGGGATCCAACGGCCTGTTTTCGATGTCCCGCCCGAGGACTTCGTCGATGACCTCCGGCAACGGAGGGTCGATGTGCAGAGCTGCGCCCGTGCGGATGTCGTATATACCCAATCCATTCCCACGGACACTGTAAGCGATTTCCCGTCCGTTCGGAGACCAGCGCCCACCATACGCGCGCCTGACCAGCATCTGTTCTCTGCCGCCGGCGCGATCTACGACGAACAAGCGCAACTCGTCCTCGACGTACCGTGTGAACAGGATCTTGGAGCCGCCGGGCGACCAGTGGGGCCACCTGTCCTCGGGCCCGGCGGTAATCGGGCGGACCTTACCTGTGTCTACGTCGATCGCTGCGATCGTGCTCGTCTGATCGGCCGCGGAGCGCAAGGCGACCGCGATTTCCGACCCGTCCGGCGACCAACTCGGCTCGTGTTCACGGTTCTCGTGGTCGGTGACGCGTCGGACACCCCGCCCGTCGCGCTCCATGACGAACAGCTCGGGGTTCCACACGCGGTCCGAGAGGAAAACGATCCGCCGCCCGTCCGGCGACCAGTCCGGTTCCCAGTCGTGGGCGCGGTGGTTCGTGAGGTTCTCGCTGCGTTTCCGCTGGACGTCGAGCGAGTACACCTCCGTGCCACGATCGGAGCGCTCATAGACGACGAACGGTCGGCCAGCAGCCGTGGCGAGGCAAAGCGCGCACAGAGCAAGCCCGGCGAATACCGCGCGGAACGGTCGACGCTTCGGCGAGTTTTCGCAGCCTCGCATGGACATCTCCTCGCGACGAGTCTAACACCCGCGACCGACACGGGCGAATTGCGCAGAGCGTGGCCTGCACTCGCGCAGACTCTCCGCCTTGAGTTCCGACCGACGTTCCGGTATACAGTTCAGCCCGACGGCGCCGCGGATCTCCGCGAGGCGCCGAGGCGTTGGTGGTCCAGGGATGGCCCTGGCCGAACGAATGGAGGCCGTTATCGGTGAGCAAGAGCTAGTCACGGGAACAGTCAATCGAGCGGAGTCCGGCTTCTACACGGTGGCCATCCCCGAGCGGGAAGTCCTGTGCAGGCTACGCGGGAAGATGAAGGACTCCCTGTACGAAGAGACCGACGACGGCCAGCTCGTCCGTCGGTACGCGGATCCCGTCGCGGTGGGCGACGAGGTGCGCATCACCGTCCTCGGCGCCGAGGGCGTTGTCGAGGAAATCCTGCCACGCCGCACGAAACTCTCCCGCCTCCTCCCCAAGCCGCACGACGGCACGCCCGACATCGAACAGATCATCGTCGCCAACATCGACCAGGTCGTGATCGTCGCGTCCGTCGAACAGCCTCGACTGAACCTGCGCTTCATCGACCGGGTGATGGTGCTGGCGGAATTCGGCGGCGTGAAGCCCGTCCTCTGCATCAACAAAGTGGACCTGCTGCGCGGCGCCGACCGGGAGAAGCTGTCCGAGCTGCTCACGCGCGTGTACAAACCCCTGGGCGCGACGTGGCACATGGTGTCGGCCACCGAGGGCGAGAACGTCGACGCGCTCCGCGACGTGCTGGCGGGCCAATTCAGCGTGTTCGCGGGCAGCTCCGGCGTGGGGAAGTCGTCCATCCTTAACGCGCTCGACCCCGAGCTCGACATCCGCACGCGCGAGGTGAGCAAGTCGTCGCAGAAGGGCCGGCACACGACGACCTACGTGCGGATACACCACCTCGACGAACTCGACGCGCGCATCGCCGACACGCCCGGCATACGCGAGGTGGGGCTCTGGGGAGTGCCGACGGATACCATCGACTACTACTTCCTCGAAATGCGGCCGTTCCTGGGCAAGTGCAAATACAGCGACTGCTGGCACTTCGACGAGCCGCGCTGCGCCATCCGCGGAGCGGTCGACGCTCGCGAGATCAGCCGGGAGCGTTACGAGAGCTACAAGCGGCTATGTCAGGAAGGCCCGGTCGAGGATCACGAACGCCGCGTCAAGCGGCTTCGATAAGCAGCTTCTTCAGGTTTTCCGCGCAGACGCGCGAGCCTCGCACCTTCGGCTGATAGTGCGTCTCGACGCAGAACGGCCCGCGCCACCCGTCGCGGATCATCGCGGGTAGAATCTCGCGCCAGGGGACCTCGCCCTCGCCGATCGGGACGCCTCGGAACTCGCCGAAGTGGTCTCGCAGCGTGTCTTTGACGTGCAGGTTCGCGATGCGGTCCTTGACGCGTTCGTACTCGTCGGGGAACGGGTCGCCGCCCGCCCACAAGCCGTTGCAGGGATCCCAGTTCAACGACATGTTCGAGTTACCCGCGGCGTCGAGGATCTCGACCGTGTTCGCGCCCGTGTCGCCCCAACAGATGTGCTCGTTCTCGACGAGCAGCTCGATATCCACTTCGGCGAGTTTCGCCGCGCACTCCGCCAGCAGATCGGCGACGCGACGCACGCCCTCCGAGCGGGGCATGTCGCTCTCCTTACGCCCAGAGAAGAAGACCATCTTCGGGACGCCCAGCTCGCGGGCGAGTTCGATGGCGCGCGGGAGGGCGTCGCTCAACTGCCGTCGCGTCGTGTCGCTATCGAGACGGTCCTTGAAGAACCCGGGCGAGATCGCCGTGAGGGCGATGTCGCCTCGGGAAGCCAGCGACCTCAGGCGTCGCCTGTCCGCGTCGCTGATGTCCGGGAGTCGACCGGAGCCGACATTGCGCAGCTCGAAGTGGCGGATGTCCCACTCCGTCGCCAACTCGACGGCGGTCAACGGGTCGGAGCTGATCTCGTCGGTGACGATAGAGAGGTACATCGGTCGCTCCTGGCGGCTCGTCGGCGCTCGCGGCAGATCGAATGTAGCTGTGTCACCTGGCAGCGTCAAACAGCCGTGATGCGACCGCGCGAGGAAGACGTAGCGTCCTGACAGGCCGTCAGTCTCGCTCCGGTAGCGGCTCCCCTGAGCGCAGGCGCTCCACCGCCGTGTCGAGCACGATGTCCGCCCCCGACCGAAGCGACGCGATCGTCGGTGAGACGTGGACATGGGGCGGTATGCCGCTCATCGCGGAGGGGCGATGGCCGTGCAACGGGAAGGTCCGGGAGCAACGAAGCGTCGCGCCGCCCGGCAGCTCGACCGTGCGGATCCACCCGCCGGCGCCCGTTGTGGACACACCGACGAGAAGGGCGACCCCGGAGGCGTCCATCCCGCTGACGAAGTGCTCGCACGCGCTCATGCACCCCTCGTCTATCAGGACGGCCGTCCGCCCCTCATAGCGCCATGGGCCGCGTGGACGAGCGACTTCGGCGGTCTGCCGGTACGTGTCCGTCCCCGGCTCCCGATGGAAGCTGACGCTGGCGACGACCGGCTGTGTCAGAAACCGGCCCACGACTTCGTCCCCCAGTCTGTCGTTTCCGCCCCCGTTCTCGCGCACGTCGATGACGAGGAAGGGGTACTCACGGAAGCGCTCCAACGCCGCGTCGGTGTCCGCGACGAGATCTTCTTCCTCGGCATTCCACCACTTCCGGATGCGGACATACCCCACGTCGTCCGCTATCGTGCGCGCCTCGACGATCGGCCCATCCTGGCCGTAACCTCGCCCGCGCGTCATAGTGACGGAGCATGTCCGCCCGTCGGCTCCGCTCACGGCCATCGTGACTTCGGAGCCTCTCACCCCGCGCAGCAGGGAATCCGTCGCCCAGCGCCATCGCGCGTATTTCGTCGCCCCGGACGCGACTTCGAGCCGTTCTCGGAACAACCCCATCGCGTCTTCACCGTCGATAGACACGACGATGTCGCCAGGAGACAGACCCGTCTCTGGATCGCATCGCTCGACTGCGAGGGCTCCCTCCACATGCGCGATGCGAGCCGGGGGATCGGCATAGTCGGGACGGCCTGGCCAGCTCAGTCCTGTGTGATAATCGTGGAAGGAATCGACCAGTTCTTCCATGATCGCGTACGCGGCCGGCCAGTCGGCGGCAGCGGCAATCCGCGCCCGGTTTTCCTCCAGCCGCGCGTCGTCGATGATGCCGAGATACTGCACGACCGGGTAGTGCTCCATGAGCGCGTTCCACAGCGCGTCCAGCACCTGTGATGGGGTCAGGTCATCGGTCATGTCTCGCTCCCGTTGTGCGCCTCGAAGGCTCCGAGGCGTCGGGCAAACGCCGACGCATTGGGGAACGTCGGGACGGTCTGAGGATAGCACACGGCTTGCGCAACCGCTGCGTGTTGCTAACAATGCCACGTGAATTCGAGCTCACCGGCTCTGTGCGCCCGCTGGCCGACGCCCGCCCGTCGCCATGTTCGACTCAGACGGCAGCACGTGGGCGCCGGATGAAGGGAGACGGATATGCTCGCACGCGTCCTCGCAAGCGCGATCACCCTCCGCCGCTACGCTTTGATCGCCGCATTGGCATCCACGATAGCTGCCGCCACCACCCACGCAGCGGATAGCGGCGCCGACGGCCCACGCCTTCTGACGCGCCCACGGCGCGACATCGTCTTCGTTCTAGACGGGCTGGCACGCCTTGAGCAGCTCGACCCGGACGGCGTCCGAGAGTCGGGAATTCGCAAGCTGCTGTACGGTCTCGACGCGACCGACCGGGCCGGTGTGATCCGCGCCGGCGAGGGATTCCAGGCGGCCGAGCTCGTCGGCATAACGGATGACACTCGCGAGGAAATCGCGGGGCTGGCCGGTCTGCCGGCCGCGCCCGGCGCATCGGACACTCCTGCGGCGCCCGGCGCGCTGGTCCGTGCTCTTAACGACTCCCTGGACCTGCTGCGACAGGGCGAGTCGCCGGGGGTCGTGTCTTCGGTGGTCGCGCTGTCCGCCGCGTCGTTCGGGCCGGAAGAAGACGCCGGCGCGTCGACGACGGCATTCGCCGAGGCCGTCGCGTCCTTCGACGAAGCTGGGGTCCCGCTCTACGTCACGGCCGTCGGGCCGTTCGCGGACAAGGCGAAGGCGCTCGCGCACGCCGTGCCGCACGCGGATCGGCGGTGGGTCGTCGAGACGGGCAACGGGCTGCCGATGGTTTTCGGAGGTCTCTTGGCAGCCATCCAGGGCTACGGGGGCGAGCCCACGATAGCGCGCATGGATCCGCACAGTTCCGATATGGCCAGCGTCCCCGTCTTGCCGAACGCCGAGTGGCTACAGGTGGACATCGTGTCGGCGGCCGACGCGATGGGTGTCGTCCCCTTCAGGGTATTCATGCTCGGCCCAGGGGAGCAATTCGTGCGCCCGGTGGTCTCGGGGGTCGGGAACGCCTTCTATCGAGTGCGCCACCCAGCACCCGGGACATGGGGGGCAATGGTGATGGCGGAGCGCGAAGTCGATATCGCGCGCTACGTCGTCGTGGACTATGGCGTCCGCGTGGCGCACTACTTTCCGTCCGCCGTCGAGATCGGCCGCACAGCGCCGCTCCACTTCCGTCTCGTGGTCACGGATGGGCCGGTCGAGACGGAGGCGTTCAAGTTCAGCGGATCCACCTACTCGGTTAGCCACGGCGAGGTGACTATCACGGACCCCACCGGCATGGCCGACACACTCACCGCAGCGTGGCAAGGCGCCGAGTCCAGATTCCCGGGGGAGCACGTAGTCGACGACTGGTCGAGCTCGGTGGCGGGCGAGCACGACTTCAGCCTGGTCGTCTATGTACGCCACGACGAGACCGGCGGCGAGTTCGTCGTCCGAAACACGGAGCCTGTCACGATCAGCGTAGTCAGTGACGGGAAGGAGCTGCCGACCGTATACCTGGCGGCTGTCGAGCCGGAACAGAATCCGATGACTCACGACCCGCTGCCTCTGGTGGACGAATACGGGACCCCGCCACTCCTGCGGGTGCAAGCGGAGGCGGACGGCGCCGAAACGGCGCTCACGCATCCCTACCTCCTCGGACGGTACATAAAGGCCCGAGTGGAGCGCGGCACGGCCGTCCGGGTTCGTGACCAGGCGGCCGACGACAGCCTGATAGATCGGGTCAACGTCCTCTCAGAGGAATACGCCCTCCTTGAACCCGACCCCGACCCCGACGCCCGCCACAAGCCACGAACCAGGCCGCGGGACTCGTCCACGCCGCCGGACTTCGGCTCCGACCCCCATTTTGAGGAGTACTACCCGGTTCGCTACATCTTCCCGACCCCGCCGCTGCCGCCGGACTGGATGTCCCTTCTGGCCCGGGAAGGCCACTACCGCGTCAAGTTGGTAGACGGCGCGACGTACCGCGTAGACCCGTCTCGGCAGGCCGAGGTGCGACAGGTTGCCGGACCCCCGCCGCATGCATCCCAGACGCCGGAAGAGGCCCTCCCGGACGGTGTGCTGCTGCTGGTCGAGAGGCCGCAGTTGGGGGCCGTATACACGTTCCGCGCCCCGGATCCGGTCCCCATTGACATGTCGCTCGAAGTCGACATGGTAGATGCAACTCGCGGTTTCTGGGCGGACTTCAACGGGCCGGGCGGCCCGATCTCTCTGGGGAACGGTGGATGGCCCGCGAGAGAGCCGGTGTTCGAAACCGTCCGCGAGGGGAACACCATCTCGGTGAGGGTGCTTCCAGATGATGAGGACGCGCCGCCGCAGCCTCGGCCCGGGACGCTGGACGTCGACATTCTCGCCGAGTGGTCGGGTACCAGGCTCACGCCCGGCGCGCCGTACACGATCACGTTCACCTCATTGGACGGCGAGCCCACCGCGGCGCGAATCAGGATAGGCGACTCAACGCGGTGACCCGCGACCGGCCGCGTGGCTGCTGCTCGAGCTCAGGGCGGTCAGTCCGCGTTCGTCACGACGACGTTCCCCACGACGCTGAACAACTGAATCCGCGCGTCCAGCGTCTCGTCAGGCGTGCCGGTGCCCGCGTAGAGTGGGTCGGGCCTTCCCCACCACTTCCAGTCGTCCGACTGAGGGTCGATCGCCGCGTGCTCGGCATGTATCGTCCCCCAGTCCGACTCCAGCCGCATCGACGTTCCCGTCTCGTGCGTGCGAATCCACTCGATGTCCCCGGCCATCGTACGCGCGCGAATCGTGCCTTCTATCTCCCGAAGCCGCACGGGGGCATTGTCCGTTTCCACGCTGACGTCACCACCGACACGCGCAATGGTCACATCGCCGTCACACTCGATGCGCCGCGCCGAATGCGTCGTCCCGTCCCCGACGAATCGCCCGCCCATGCAGGAGCGAACCATCACGCTCAGATCGCCCGTGATGTCGGTGAATGTCCCGACGCCGCGGTACGTGATGACCTCGACATCGGCGCGGACATTCTCGATCCGCGCCTCACTCGCCACGATGCGGAGCGTCTTCATCGGGGGAACGAAGACTTCCACCGAGGGAATCTCAACCGATTCGCCCATCCAACGCCTTCCGCCGTATTCGACGCTGACGCTTGGATTGTCGGCGATTTCGACGGAAAGCACCGGGTCGGGTCCGTCCAACAGCGAGTCGAGGATCGGTCGTGGGTCACTGTGTCGGAATCGCATGCTCTCCTCGACCTGCGCCCTGGTCGGCCTGTCGGGGTCGTAGAGACGCGCGGCTCGCGCCGCATCACCGTCGACATGGACCTGAACCTTGTCGACTCGTGCCCTCGCGGCAGATGGTTCTTCGTCATACGCCCTGACGGTGACGTTCACGCGGATGTCGGGCTCGTCCCATCCCCTTACCACCAGATTCCCGCGGTGTCGGCCGAGCAGGATGCCGTAGACATCGCCCCGGAAAGGCATCCTGACGCTCTTGGTGTCCTCCGCCTTGGTAGCCAGTTCGACGACGCGCTTCTTCTCGTCGATTATCTGCGACAGCCACTCGATCTGCGCCTGGAGCCTCTCGATTTCGCCGGTGACATCGCCGCGGGCCGCCGTGTCCTCGGCGATGTCAGCCTCCAGTTCCTCCAGACGGCCCTGGATCATCGCCACGGTATCGACGGCGGCCTTGTCCACCAGTTCCACGTGATCGCGTTCGAATCGGTTGATGACCTCGCTCATCGTGCTTCTCCTGCAAAGAACGCGGGACACATGTTCGCGGTGATCTGGGTCAATTCACGGATGCTGCGGCGCTGATCGCTCATTGACAGGCGCTCCCGGAGCGTGTCGAGAGTGGAGCGCATCGCGCGCAGGGATTCCTGGATCGGATGGTCCAGCGCGGGCGTCCTCTGCTCGTTCAGGGTCGCCCGGAAGTGCGCCAGCAAGTCGTTGGGCGCGTCGACGCTGAGCGATCGCAGAGCCGCGCGCACGCCGATCATCGCCTCCATCGTCGCGCGCAGACTTTCGTCGGCCTCCAGGCGACGCTCCAGCGCCGCGCGTTCATCGGCCGGCAGGTCGTCGTCCAGATAGGCGGAGAGCAGTTCGTCCGTTCCCACTCGGTTCACCTAGTTCCCTTCGAGCTGACGGTACTTGCGCGCCAGCGTGGCCCGCGCCCTGTGGAGTCGCGTCTTCATGTTCCCGAGCGTCCATCCCATCGCGTCGGCGATCTCCTGGTACGGCAGCCCCTCGATGTCGCGCAGGACGATGACGGCGCGATCCTCGGCAGGCAGCGCGTCGAGGAGTTTCGACATGTGGTTCTCCGCCTCCCGCGCTTCCGCCAAACGGTCGGGCAGCGGCCGCGCGTCCACTTCTGGCGGCATGTCTGACGCGCGCTCGAGCGTCTCTCGGCGGCGGAGATGTCCCAGGCACAACCGCACCGTGATCTGCCGTAGCCACCCGACAAACGCCGCGGGCTCTCGCAGGCCCGCGAGACCTCGATACACCTGGAGGAACGTCTCCTGGCACAGGTCGCGCGCGTCTTCCGGCGAGTGCGTCATTCGGAATGCGACCGCATAGACGAGCCGCACATGCCGCCGATACAGGGCGTCGAACGCGTCTTCCTGGCCGTTTACGAACCGGAGTATCAGGTCGGCATCGGAAGGCATCACTTCCCCTCGGCCCCTACATAGTCTAGAGGCGGTTCGAAGGAGGAAGTTTCAGCGGGTTGCATGGCGCTCAGCCGCGGGAAGGCAGAGGAGGTCCTCGGCGGGATGGATCGGGCGATGAGACACGGGTGGTCGGACAGAGCACGCCGCAAGCAGGCGCGAAGCAGCGGTCGACGCCATGCCTACGCACAGCGCGGAGCCATATCGGCAGACACGTCGGATGCCCTGCGTGAAGTAACGCCGTTCCGCGGCTAGCGAGCCTTGAGGATCCCCCACGTGGTCACCGCATCGCCATCGTCCACGGCCGTGGCGTTGTCCAGCGTCGGCCCGAACTCCATCACGGAGCGCACTTCGTCGCCGCTCAGGGCGCGTCCCCAGATGTTCAGATCGTCCAGCGACCAGGCGGATTCATAGGGCGGCGGATTGATCGTCACGATACCCGTCGGACCCGCATAGACCGCGAGTTCCGCATCGCCCGCGCCTGCCGCGACTTCCTCGCCGTTCACGTACAGCCTGGCCGAGCCTTCGGCCGCGTCGTACGTCCCTGCGACGTGGAACCACTCACCAATAGCGATCGCGCCTGCCAGCGTGAAGATCGGGGCCTCGTCAGCCGAGTGAAGCGACCAATGCAGAACCCCGCCCGCCGTAACGTACGGGAACAGGCCGACGGGGGCCTCGAAGGGGACATTGGCAGGAACGAGACGGCGGAAGAACAGCGGGTCGCCTCCGGCCTCGATTCCGGCGACGGCGAGGGTCGTGCCGGCCCTGATCTCGTGCACGTTCACCCAGCCAAGGACGCTCATGGCGCGCTTCGGGGCCCCGTCTGGCGGCCATGTCGTGGCGACGAGCTGAAGGTGGCCGTTCCCGTCGAAACGGGCGGCCTTCGAGCGGTCGTCAGGCAGGAGGATGACGTTCCCGAGCGCGAGCACATCCCGACCGCCTCCAGAACGGTCCAGCACGCGGCCCGTGAAACTCACCGTAGGCGGGTTGAGGGATTCGATGAAAGGGTCGGGCGTCAGGGGCCGCGTGAGGGCGTTCAGTTCCAACGGATCGAACGTGAACTCTCCCGGATTCTCGGGATCGCCCCTCAACGACCGTTCGAGGGCGACCAGTTCCAGCGGATCGAACGAAAGACCGACCTCCCGCTCAGAGGCGAGGAAATACGGATGCTGAGGCGGCGTCTGCTCGAAGTCGAAATGCAGCAGTAGGTCACCGGCCGCGGCGCATGTCGCCAGCGCGGTCGTGAGAGCGAGTATCGACGCGAACTTCATGGAACTCCCTTCCCAACACGTCCTCGCCATGAGGCGCAGGCCCGCCGCCCATGACCACCGATGGTAGGACATCGACCGCACCATCCGCGCGACGCCCTAACGCGCTTTGAGCGCGCCCCACGTGGTCACCGTGTCGCCGTCGTCCACGGCCGTAGCGTTGTCCACCGTCGGCCCGAACTGCATCACGGAGCGCACTTCGTCGCCGCTGAGGCCGCAGCCCCAGATGTTCAGATCGTCGAGGGACCAGGTGGAACCGTACGGGGGCGAGTTGATCGTCACGATGCCTGTGGGGCCCGCGTAGACTCCCAGCTCGGCGTCGCCATGCGCCGTCGCGACTTCCTCGCCGTTCACGTACAGCCTGGCCGAGCCTTCGGTCGCGTCGTATGTCCCCGCGACGTGGAACCACTCGCCGACGGTAATCGGCCCGTCCAGCGTGAAGATTGGGCTCCAGTCGTCCGAGTGAAGCGACCAATGCAGGACACTGCCCTGCGTGACGTACGGGAACAGACCTACGGGGGGCTCGAAGGGGACGTCATCGGGGATCAGATCGCCCACGAATATGGGGTCGTCTCCTCCATCTGTCCCAAGGTCGAGGAACACGCCGTCTGGCCTGAGTTCGTGTACGTTCACCCATCCGAGGACGCTCATGGCGCGCTTCGGAGCAACGTCGGGCCACCATGTCGTGCTGAAGAACTGTAGCCGTCCCTTCCGGTCGAAACGCGCGGCCTTCGAGCGATCATCCGCCAGGAGGATGACGTTCCCGAGAGCGAGCGTATCTCGACGCCCACCTGACCGATCCAACGCGCGACCCGTGAAGCTTACCGTCGGGGGATGAAGCGACTCGATGAACGGGTCACGCGCCAATGACCGTTCGAGCGCGTCCAGATCAAGGGGGTCGAACGCAAACCCATCCCGCGCGTCGTCGTTACGGCCCACCAGCGACCGTTCGAGCGCGTCCAGCTCCAACGGATTGAACGAGAAGCCGCGGCGCCCGCCATCGTCACGGCCCCCCGCCAGCGACTGTTCGAGCGCGTCCAGATCAAGGGGGTCGAACGAGAATCCACGCGCCCCACGACCGTCAGAGCCCGCCAGCGCCCGTTCGAGCGCCTTCAGTTCCAACGGATCGAACGAGAAACCGGCCTCCAGCTCCGAGGCGAGGAAGTACGGATGCTGAGGCGGCGTCTGCTCGAAATCCAGATAAATCAGCAGGTCGCCCGCGGCGGCGGACGTGGCCAAAGCAACGGTAAACGCGAGTATCGAGACGAATCGCATGAGGCCATCTCCTGGATATGCGTCGCACACATATCAGGATACTGCTTGGGTATAGTCCGCGCAACGGAATCTCCCGCGAGGCTGCGGCCGTACGGTTGTTGCAGTTGTGTCTCAATGTCAATAGTATTGCGCTCGCAGCGCATTCAGAGTAGAGTGGGTCACAATTCGGGGACATTGGCACGCCGAGTAAGAGTGCCGCGCGTGCAACAGGGATGTGGCGATGAACCAGGCGATCCAGAAGCTGCGCCTCCACGTGAGTGGCGAAAAGAACACGGGATTCTCGGAGGCCGATGCCGCGGCGGCCGAGAGGGTCGAGTCGGAGTTGGCCGCGACGCATCAACTGTTCGCCGAGGAACTCACGGCAGATCTTGTTGCGCGCCAGCGCGCGTGGACAGTCAGCCATCAGCAGGACGCCACGATCGGCGACGTCGTCGCCAGGGCCGAGCAAGCGCGTTCCGATTTCGATGTTCTGGTGACGATCGGTGTCGGCGGCTCCGACCTCAGCGCACGCCTGTTCCATGACGTGCTGAACGGCCCCTACCACAACTTCACCCGTCGCGTGGCGGGCGGGCCGCCGGAGGCGTATTTCACGGGCGACACGTTCGACCCCACAGGCCTTGAGCGCCTATTGTCGATGCTCTGTCAACGTGGCCTGCTGGGCCGAACCCTCTTCAACGTCATCAGCAAGTCGGGGACAACGGGCGAAACCATATCCACGCTCATGGTTCTGCGCGACTACCTGAACGCGAAGCTGCCGTGTACCGGGCCGACCTGGAATGAGTACGTACTCGCCACCACCGGAATCGGGGACGGTAGCGCGCTGTACCGACTGCACCAATCTGCCCCCTTCTACGGCGGAGAGCCCCTTCCCATACCCGACGGCGTCGGGGGCCGGTTCTCGGCGTTTTCTCCCGTCGGCCTCTTCTTCCTGGCCGCGACTGTCGGCGGCGAAGAGCCGCCCGGAAGCCGCGTGGATCGGCTTCTCGAAGGCGTTGCCCAAGCACACGCGCGGTTTTGCCTCCCGCATGACAGTCCCGACAACATCGCATACCGGCTCGCGGGATGGCTGCATGCGATGGAGGATGCCGGCAAGAGCGCTCTCGTGTTCTACAACTACGCGGACAACCGGTTCCTCGGCGAGTGGTTCGTCCAGCTCGCCGCCGAGTCGATCCAAGAGCGTGGCGCCGGGATGGATGTGCTGGCGGCGCGAGGCCCCACGAGCAACCATTCGCTGTACAACGGCATCCTGAACGGGCCTCGCAACAAGGCCGTCCTGTTTGTCCGCTGGGAGGATCTTGGCAGCGACCTGACGATACCGACGGGGACGCAGATCGGCGGGCGTTTTCCTTGCTTCGAGGGGTTGCCGATGGCGGAGGCGCAGGAAGCCTCGTACGAGGGAACCGCCGAGGATCTGACGCATCACGGCATCCCGAATGCAACGCTGGTCGCGCCCGCGCGAGATGCGCGTTCTCTCGGTGAACTGATGCGCACCCTCATGGACGCCGTCGCGGTCAAGGGCCGCCTGCAGGGCCTCCATCTGGACGAGGACGGCGTGCTGGACCTTGAGGGCGAACCCACGTATCGACAGGACGCGGTCGAAGGGTACAAGAGGAGAACAGAAGACCGTTCGGAGGCCCGAGCACGTCCGTGATGCTTCCGACCGTCGACGCGGCACATGACGCCCGGCAGCATCACGGGCCTGGTGTGGTCGAGGCCAGGCGGTGTTCGCACAGACCGACCGCAACCACGCGCCGGCCGACGGCACGAGGGTCGCCTCCTACCTGGGCAGCGGGTCTGGGCAACGCGGCGTGAAACCGGAGGGTGGGGCGTAGTCATCCCTGAATACGCCCCGACAAAGGGCCGCGGCATGTCACCGGCAGAAAGCGACCCGCTCTCTGGTCCACCCAACTTCCAGGGACACCCGGCACGAGGGTACCGAAGTGCGCCCGTCCTGACTCAGCAGAACAGTTGATGGGTTCCTTCGGAACTATCGTCGCGCCGTGAGCCGACTGTGAAGAGGCCGGATTGCGCGTCACGGCCTGGCGGTTATGCGGTCGCCCGCCAGCAGGCCGCCGCCCCTGCTACCCGGAAAGCGCCGCATGCGGATCGATGACGTACTTCTTCGCAGCCCCGCGATCGAAGTCGCCGTATCCGGCGGGGGCGTCGTCGAGCGAGATGATCGTCACGTTGACCGCGTCGGCGATCTTGATCTTGTCGTAGAGGATCGCGTTCATGAGTTGGCGGTTATACCGCATGACCGGGCATTGGCCGGTCGTGAAGCAGTGGGACTTCGCCCAGCCGAGACCGATGCGGATGCCCAACTGACCGATCTTCGCGTTGTCGTCCTCGGCGCCGGGGTCTTCGGTCACGTAGAGACCGGGGATGCCGATGGCGCCGCCCGCGCGCGTCACCTCCATGACGGCGTTCAGCACGGTGGCGGGGTGCTCCGTCCCTGCGTCGCTGCCATGCCCGCGCGCCTCGAATCCGACGCAATCCACCGCGCAGTCCACCTCGGGATCGCCCGTAATCGCTTCGATCTGGTCGGAGAGCGATGCGTCCTCGCGCAGGTCGACTGTTTCACAGCCGAAGCTACGGGCCTGCGCCAGTCTCTCGGGGATCATGTCGCCGACGATGACGCACGCGGCTCCCAGCAACTGACATGAGGCGGCGCAGGCCAAGCCGACCGGCCCGGCGCCCGCGACGTACACGATCGAGCCTGGGCCGACGCCCGCGGACACGGCGCCATGGAAGCCCGTCGGGAAGATGTCCGAAAGCAGCGTAAGGTCGTCGATCTTCGCCATAGCGACGTCTCTGTCCGGGAACTTCAGCAGGTTGAAGTCCGCGTACGGGACCATCACGTATTCCGCCTGCCCGCCGACCCAGCCGCCCATGTCGACGTATCCGAAAGCGGCCCCGGGACGCGCCGGGTTCACGTTAAGGCAGATACCGGTCTTGCCTTCCTTGCAGTTTCGGCAGCGCCCGCAAGCGATGTTGAACGGCGCGGAGACGATGTCGCCGACTTCGAGGAACTCGACGTCCCTACCCGCCTCGATGATCTCGCCCGTGATTTCGTGACCCAGAACCAGGCCTTCGGGCGCGGTGGTTCTGCCGCGGACCATGTGCTGATCGCTGCCGCAGATGTTCGTGGCCACGACCTTCAGGATCACGCCGTGGTCACACCTGCGCGTCCCCAATTCCAACTTGGGGAAGTCGATGCCCTGGACCTCCACGACGCCCGGGCCCATGTACGCGACGCCTCTATTACTCGGCATGGCAAAACCTCCTGCTCATGACGGATCGCTCGATTACGAGCTCAGTTCGAGGACGAAGTAGTATCCGGGATTCCAGGCCTGGCACACGAGATGGAGACGCCCGTCGTGGACGTTCCAGGTGACGTTGTGCATGTGATCCGCGAGTTCTATGCCGAGGTCTTCCTTCGGGCGGATCGTCGAGAGCACTTCATACGACTCGCCGTCGAGGATATAGATCGGCGCGGGTCTCCCCGCCTGCGGATCGTCCAGGCTGCCGATGGCCGCGTACCAATGGCCGTCCCACTCGACGAAGTCGATGCCGCAAGGGCGGGAACCGTCCGGCAGGCCGTACGACTTGCTGCCCTGCCCGTCGAACGTGACGACCTCAATACGCGAGTGCGGGCGGTCGGCGATGGCGAGATGGCCGCCGCCGGGCGTCCGGTTCATGCCGTGAGCCGTGCCGTACTTGCCGAGTTGCGTCGGGTCGTCCGACTTGCCACCGAAGATGGACGTCCAACCGCGTGAGGCGAGATGCGCCGTCGTGATGTAGTTGGCCCCGTATCCGTCCGCGATGAGCAGGCTGTCGCCGTCCGGGACGGTGTCGGTGGGTCGATACGGCGCCTCCGAACTGTCGGCGTACTGCTCGAACTCGGGCGTTGGGAGAATGAACTCCGTCTCGCCGTCCAGCGTGAGGACGGCGACCATCTCGTCACCGTTCGCGGGGAGGAACAGGCGCGGCTCGCCGTCGAATTCGCCGATCTTCGCGCTGTGGAAATTCACGTCCACCAGGTCGGCGGACACTTCGATAATCTCTTGCGTGGTCATGTCGGCGCTGATGCGCATCACGCCCGCGCCCGGCATGCCGTAGTAGACCTGCCCGTAACCGGGTCGCTTGTCGACGGCGAACCCGCCGTGCAGCTTCACCTCGTGGGCGAGCGCCGCGTCCGGCAGACTGCGCAGGTCTTCGCGGTAGATGAACTCAAACGGCTCCTGTCCGCTCCTTGCCTGACCGGCCATTTCCCCCTCTTTCCCCCTCGGACGCGAGACGCAACGCCACACAGCGCGGGCGTCTCGTGAGCGCCACGGTTTCCACGCCGACACCAGGTGTGCGAGCACGGCTCGTCACGCCTCGCGAGTGCGGCGGCTGGCGCCGAATAGGCATACGATAGGACGACCCCGGCCGACCGTCTGGCGTTCGCAGCCGAATACCGTACAGACCGGGATTTCGCGCGTATGTCGGGCGGGACCTCCTCGTCCCCCTAAACCTCGCATTGAGTGTAGTCCAGATGGCGCTTCGGCGCAAAACTGGCGCGTCCTACACCGAGGCTGCGCATGCATCCGCGATCGCCGCGATGTGTTCGGAATCCGTGCCGCAGCACCCTCCCAGCACCGTCAGCCCGTAGCCTGCCTGCATGGCGGCCATCTGCGTCGCCAGAGCGTACGGATCTCCCCGATCGAGCTCGGTGCTGTTGTCCGATTCCTCGTGGCTCTTGGAGGAGGCGTTGGCGCGGGACCCGTCGAACCGTGAGGCCCAGGGTTCCCTCCGTCATGTGCGGCCATCAGGACATGATTCCTTCATCCATGCGTATCGTCCTTGCAACGGTGCAGCCATACGCTGTTGCCGTCTGGATCCTGTATCACGGCGAAGTGACAGAAGCGCGATTCTCCAGGCTCGCGGAGGATTCTCACGCCTTTCGCCCGCAGTTCTGCTACTGTCTCCTGCACGTCCTCAACGGCAATGGCAACGGCGCACCCCAATCCCTTTGGCCCAGGCCCAGGCTTCTGTAACGCTATGGTTGTCGATCCGACCGTAAATTCCGACCAGTAGTCGGAAGGCGATTCGGTGTATTCGAGGGCCAACACATCACGATAGAACTCAACCGATCGTGCCATGTCCGATACTCGATAGACCGCGAAATCAACAGCTCTCGGTTCCACTCTCTGCCCTCGCTCGGTAGGAATGCCACAGCATCTGGCAGCGATGGTCCCAGAACGGCGTATGGGGCCGCAAGCCATGTTCGATCTCCGCGCCTTTGGATTCCTCCCGCCTATCTCGAAGCGACGATAGCGGCCCAGCAGATTCAGCGGGCCTGGCTTACACCGCAGACCGAATTCGCTCCAGCTAGACACCATCTTATTCCCGTAGCGGCGTCGCCTTCTGCCCCAGAGTGCGACACCGCCCTTTCCCCTCCCCTCTCGAAGCCAGTGTCCATCAGGGCATGAACGTCGAGGTCGCGACATGGTGTCGCCGGCATCGTGGTTCTGCGTCACGGACCACGTCCCGCTCATCGCGGCTCCGGCGCGCAGCGGCCGAATTCGCGTCGATCCGGGCCAGATTGGGGTCGACGTTCTGTTACAGATCATACCTACGATATGGTGTTGACAGCCCAATCTACCGGCCCTATACTGCCTACGTGTTGGGGCGTGGGAGGCACCCAAGCCCCATATGTTGTGTATTCGGGAATCACATGCTCTGTCCATACTGTCGGTCACGGCAGACGCGGGTCGTGGATAAACGAGACGCACAAGATGGCGCGGTCATCCGTCGCCGTCGGAAGTGCCTCGACTGCGATCAGCGGTTCACGACCTACGAGCAGTCGGCGATCCTGGACATGGCGGTGATTAAGAAGGACGGCGCCCGCCAGAACTTCGACAGGCAGAAGCTCCGGCAGAAGATACAGGTGGCATGCGCCAAACGGCCCGTGGGGCCCGAGGCGTTGGACGCGCTCGTCGCGGGGATTGAGCAACGGCTCATCTCCCGACCGACGAAGGAAGTCGCCAGCCACGCTATCGGCGAAATGGTGATGGACGCCCTGAAGGACCTGGATCAGGTCGCGTACATCCGATTCGCGTCCGTCTACCGAGATTTCCACGACGCGGAAGACTTCGAGGAAGCGCTGAAACAGCTTCAGGGCTCTTGAGCGTTCTCTGAGAACCAAGCCGACGCTTTGCGCGGGCCTTCGTATGCCCGCACGCGCGCCGAGCGGCGGCCGCCAGGTCAGGTCTCGCCTCATCCGCGGATTGTGGTTATCCGCGCTTGACGTGGGAAGTCGGCGCGCACATTACGAGACAGGAATAGACATCGCGTGAACGCCGCCCGCCGTTGTTGGACGGGCCTATTACGACGTTCATGCTGAGGAGCTTCGCTATGGCGGACCACCCGACTGAGGGGGATTCGCGCGCGCCTGTCTCGACGGAACAGGACGCCGACCCGGCTGTGGCCAAAGGCCTACGTGTTTCCCGCTACTTCACCAAGCCCAACGCGCACCCGTACGACGATCTCGAATGGGTCGAACGCCGTTCCGCGATCTATAGCGAGAAGGGCGAGACCATCTTCGAGGTGGACAACGTCCGCGTCCCCAAGGAGTGGTCCCAGCTCGCGACGGACATCATGGTCTCGAAGTACTTCCGCAGAGCGGGAGTGCCCGAAACCGACAGCGAACGCGGGGCCGATCGGGTCATCTATCGCGTAGCGCACACGATACGCGTCGAAGGTGAACGCGCGGGCTACTTCGCCTCGGCCAAGGACGCCGAGACGTTCGAGATGGAGCTCACTCATCTCCTCGTGCGCCAGATGGGCGCGTTCAATTCGCCGGTCTGGTTCAACTGCGGCCTGTCGCACGAATATGGCATCGAAGGCAGCAGTGGGAACTGGTGGTACGACGAGATGCAGGGGCAGGCGGTCGAGATCCCCGACAGCTACGCGCACCCGCAGAACTCGGCGTGCTTCATCCAGTCGGTCGATGACGACCTGATGTCGATCTTCGACCTGACGCGGAACGAGGCGCGGCTGTTCAAGTACGGCTCCGGCACGGGGACGAACTTCTCGGGACTGCGCGGGAACATGGAGCGCCTCAGCAGCGGCGGCACGTCCTCCGGCCTCATGTCCTTCCTGGAAGTGCTCGACCGCGGCGCCGGGGCAACGAAGTCCGGCGGCACGACGCGCCGCGCGGCTAAGATGGTGATCCTCGACATGGATCACCCCGAGATCGAGTCGTTCATCAATTGGAAGGTGCGCGAAGAGGAAAAGGTCGCCGCGCTCGTGGCCGCCGGTTTCACGTCCGACTTCAATGGCGAGGCGTATAAGACGGTCTCGGGTCAGAACTCGAACAACTCGGTGCGCATCACCGACGCGTTCATGGAAGCGCACCTGAAGGACGGCTCGTGGAACACGTCCCTGCGGACCACCGGGGAGATCCACAAGACGCATCGCGCGCGTGATCTGATGAATCAGGTCGCCCACGCGGCGTGGTCGTGTGCGGACCCGGGCGTGCAGTTCGACTCGACGATCAACGACTGGCACACGTGCTCGAACACGGATCGCATCAGCGCGAGCAACCCGTGTTCCGAGTACATGTTCCTGAACGACTCGGCGTGCAACCTCGCGTCGCTGAACCTGGTGAAGTTCCTCAACGCCGACGGCACGTACGATGTCCCGGCGTACGAGGAAGCCATCCGCACGTTCACGATCGCCATGGAGATCATCGTCGGGTTCTCGTCGTATCCGACGCAGCAGATATGCGAGAACAGCGCCGCGTACCGCCCGCTCGGGTTGGGCTACGCGAACCTCGGTTCGCTGCTCATGATCAAGGGCATCCCTTACGAGAGCGAAGCGGCCTACGCCATGACCGGCGGCCTCACCGCCGTCCTGACCGGCAAGGCCTACGCCACGTCCGCGGAGTTGGCCCGCGTGAAGGGCGCGTTCGACGGGTTCGAGAGCAATCGCGAACCGATGTTGCGCGTCATGAACAAACACCGCGCCGCGGTGTACCGCATCAGCGCGGATAGCTGCCCACCGGAGCTACT